>JAPLDB010000154.1 GCA_026391975.1 Bacteroidota bacterium
TAATGATGCAATGATATAGTCGTCTCATACCGGATATTACATAATCCAATATCCGGTCTTACACCTAAATCACCATGAAAATATTATTGTTTTCGCGGACATTCTGTATCCGCCGCCAAAAAATAAACGATTTTTGAACTCAAACCGTGAAAAGATTACAGTTTCAGAAAAAAATAAATCAGGAAAAATCCTAAATCAGGTTTAAGAAATAAAAAAAAAATGCAATTACGTGCATTACTATATATATAGTATACTTAAAAAAATCTAAAGCATTTTGAAATCTGTCTGGTAAGAATTTTTGTTACCCCACTTTTTCATTGATACCGATGCAGTAACATCTCATCAGGGTTTCCTTGATCTACCAGATCTTCACCCTCACACTATCCGCCCTCCACATCTTATTCCCTTCCTTCACTCCAAAGGCCTCATAAAATTCAGGGATGTTGGACATTGGTCCATTCACGCGCAGAAATGCAGGTGCATGCACATCGGTCATGATCTGGTTTGCAAGTGCCTCATCACGCTGATGATGAAGCCAGCCGAGTGCATATCCCATGAAATAACGTTGAATTGGAGTTAGTCCATTGATCTTTTCACCTTTCTTGAATTGTTCGGTTTTTTTGAATGCATCAATGGCAATGACAATACCACCAAGGTCTGCAATGTTTTCTCCCAATGAAGCTTTTCCATTTACGTGCATTGAATCGAGAACGACATAGTTGTTATACTGATCAACATATAATTGCGCTCTCTGATTGAATTTTTCTTCATCTTCCTTACCCCACCAGCTTTTCAAATTTCCATCAGCATCGAACTGTCTGCCTTCATCATCAAAGCCATGGGTAATTTCATGTCCGATTGTTGAAGCGCCGGCATAACCATATATCAATGCATCATCTGCCAGTGAATCCGGAATGCCTGGAATAATAAATGCTGCAGCAGGCAGAACGATTTCATTGTTTGATGGATTGTAATATGCATTGTAGGTCTGCGGTGTCATGTCCCACTCATCCCTGTCAACCGGCTTGCCGAGTTTGTTCAGGTAGTAGTTGTAATACCATAAATTTCCCTCGATTACATTTTCGACATAACTGCTCCTGCTGATGTTCATGCTTGAGTAGTCTCTCCATTTATCAGGGTAGCCGACTTTTTTCCGAACAGTAGAAAGTTTAGCAAGGGCTTTCTCCTTTGTACTGTCGCTCATCCAGTCAAGTTTTTCCAAATGCTCCTTATAAGATGCAAGTACATTGTTGGTGAGTTGAACGTATCGTTCCTTTGTTGCAGGTGAATAGTAGTTCTTTACATATAGCTGTCCGAGAGCATCACCAAGATAATTCTCCTGGTTGTCGAGTACCCTTTTCCATCTTGGGCGCTGAACTTTCACACCTGACAAAACCTCGCCGTTAAAGTGAAATTGTTCCTGGTCAAAATCTTTGCTGAGGAAAGATGCAAAAGAGGCAATGATGTTCCATTTGAGATATGTTTTCCAGTCATCAATACTAACAGACTTCAGGTTATTCTCTACTTCTTTATAAAACTCCGGCTGACCGACGATGACAGAATCCAGACCTTTAATATTCATCGTTTCAAAAGTCAATGCCCAGTTCATCGATGGATTCAGCTTTTGTAATCCTACCAGATCCATTTTGTTATAGTTGGCATAAGGATCGCGCAGGTCCTCGAGCTTTCGCGATGCTTTGGCAAGGCTTGTCTCCAGTTTCATCACTACACTTGCCTTCTTTGCAGCAGACGCTTCATCTTCCCCAATCAGTTTGAAAGTATTGGTTACGTGTTTCACATATTCATTCCTGATGTTGGTTGTACGAGCATCCGTGTTAAAATAATAGTCCCGGTTAGGTAAACCAAGACCACCCTGTTGAAGGTGCAAAGCATACTGGTCGCTTTTCTTTTCGTCCTGATAAATGCCCATGCTATAAAGCGGGTTACATCCAATCATCTGCTGTCGTGCTATTACTTTCAGCAGGTCATTTTTATCCTTGATGTTATCAATACTTTCCAGTTCAGGTTTAAGCTTATCGTAGCCCTGTGCATCACAGGTAGCAGAATCCATTCCCGTGTGATAGAAGTCTCCAATCTTTTGGGAACTGCTACCCTTCTCTGCTTTGGTATCGGCAGATGCATCTTCACTTAGTTTTTTCATGCGCTCGTAGGTTTCATTCATCACCAGCTTTGCAATACCATAAGAGCGTTCAGATTCAGGTATGGGGTTCTTTTTTATCCATCCTCCATTGGCGTATTTGAAAAAATCATCAGCCGGGTTAACAGTAGTATCCATGTTATCGGCAAGGATATCCCGGGAATCAGCCTTTTTCTGAGGATTGGAACAGGCAGAAAACAGGATTGCGACAAGTGCGATTTGGAGCGTATTTTTTAGCATAAAGTGAATTTAGCCGGCGAATCTAATCTAAAACCATGATTAAGGTAGTTAATGATACATTAACGGAAGAGTTAAATAAGTTACTTAATAAATCGCTTTTAGGGAACTTTTGATTCCCCATTCACACGCCTGGAACTGCCATTCCCACCCCCATATCAGCCCATTTACCACTTAGAATTGAAGTCCCTTACCCGGTGGCCTATTATTGCTGAACACAAAGACAAAACTATGAAGTACATTAACTCATTCATCTACAAACCAGGCAATAAATGCAGAAAGCACAGAAAAACAGGCCATCAACTTTACCCTTAGTGGGATTGACGGCAGTAAAAATTACAATGAAACTGTTTGTCCGGGTTTTAACATGTGCTTCGACCTTTTCTCAGGTGCTCAGGATAGAAGTAAACAGCTGACCCTTATATATGACGGCAACCTTCCAGGTAGTTCATTTACTACCAATCTTGAAAAACAGCCTACAGGCCACATTTGCTGGACTCCTGAAGCAAAAGATGCAAGGGTCAATCCATACGAGTTCAGTATATCTGTTGTTGATGAAGAAGATCCTTCAATCAGAACAACTTTTCATTACAGCATTACTGTTCCGTTGATTAAGGTTGATATTGCAACTACAGATGTAACCTGTTATGGTAACAGCGACGGTATTGCAATTGCAACAGTAACCGGTGGAAGCGGAAATTATATTTACCAGTGGGTGAATCATGAAAACAACTCATCTTCAATTAATGGATTGGGTACCGGCGAGATCACAGTACAGGTGATGGATGATTTCGGATGTGAAGCAACTGCAAGCAAAAGGATATTAAGTCCGCAGCCACTTGTACTGGATGCCATATCACAACATGTAACATGCGTGAGCAATGGAGGCCAGGCAGAAATTCTTGCTGCAGGAGGAACAATGCCTTATACTTATTCATGGCTTCCAGGTGATGAAACAAATGACAGAATAGACAACCTGCCTTCAGGAGTTTATACTGCAGTGGTTATTGATGCCAACGGTTGTACTGCTTACAAACAAGTAAACATTTCTACAACACTACCTGCTGAATCAGCTGCTGAAAGTAAAGAAATGGTAGCCGGAGCAAGCAACATGACCAATGTATTGATCTATCCGAATCCTACGAGTGATCAGTTTACGGTTAAAAATATTTCTGAAAGTACGATCAGTGTTAGCATTATCAGCAGCCTGGGACAAGATGTTTACCATACCATCAATGTACCGGCAAATCTGAGCGTAAGCATTCCCATGGATGATCAGGCCAACGGAATCTACCTCGTAAAAGTACAACAGCAGGCAACCGTTGAAATGGTTCGCCTTGTGAAAGAATAATTAAAAGTTTTTTTACATGAAACAAATCCCTTGGCCGACGGCCGGGGGATTTTTACTTTTTAGGAGTCAATAAGTAATCGGGAATGAAAGTATTTTTGTTGCTTCAATCGTTACTTTTGGCATCCTGATTAATAAACTGTGTTTTCACTCCTTCGCAAAGAAATAAATAGCTTTCTCGGTTCAGTTATCGGCTACTTGGTGATTGTGGTATTCCTTGCCATCACCGGCCTGTTCGCATGGATATTACCTGATACCGATTTTAATATTATTACTTCAGGCTATGCAACCCTTGATGCAGTTTTTATTCTTGCTCCATGGGTTTTCATGTTCCTCATTCCTGCAATCACGATGAGGTCTTTTGCCGAAGAGAATAAAACCGGAACCATTGAATTGCTGCTTACCAAGCCTCTTACTGATTTCCAGATCGTCGCTGCAAAATACTTTGCAGGAATCATTATCGTTTTGTTCGCCCTCCTTCCTACCCTTGTATATTACGGTGTTGTAAACTACCTGGCTTCTCCTTCAGGCAATCTGGATCACGGAGGTATCAGAGGTTCTTACATCGGACTATTCCTCCTGGGAAGTGCTTATGTGAGCATTGGGATTTTTTCTTCCTGTATCTCCAACAACCAGATCATATCATTCATCTTTGCTGTACTGATCACCTTTATTTTTCATCTGGGGTTTGACTTTCTAAGCAACATCAGTTACAATCAGGATTTGAATTATATTCTATCTCAGTTGGGAATGAATGCCCATTATTCTTCCTTAAGCAGAGGTGTTATTGACACCAGGGATGCAGTCTATTTCATCACGCTAACGATGCTGTTCCTTTCGTCGGCAAGGTTCGTTCTCGAAAAAAGAAAATGGTAAACGGGATGGAAGAAACAAAAAAAATAAAATCTCCAGGCCGCACTGCAAGAATGCAGAGCATCGTCCGTCTTCTGCTGATGGTCCTGATACTGATATCATCCAATATCATTTCCGCTTTTCTATTTTCAAGGTTCGACCTCACCGCAGAAAAAAGATATTCCCTCTCTCCGAGTACCATCGATGCTTTGAAGGAGATGAATGACGTGATGTATGTAAAGATCTATCTTGACGGGGACTTGCCGCCTGCTTTCAAACGATTGCGTAACAGTGCAAAGGAATTACTCGATGAATTCAGGGTATATGCAAGAGACAATATAGAATATGAGTTTGTAGATCCTTCCGCCAGCTCAGTAAAAAAAGAGCGGGATGATCTTTACAAGCAGCTTTACAAAAAGGGATTGCAGCCTGCAAACTTAGAGGAACGCAGCAAAGGATCTTCTTCTCAAAAAGTGATCTGGCCCGGAGCAATCATAAATTTTCATGGCAGAGAAGCACCCATTACTTTTCTGAATACAAAAATTGGCAGCGGGCCTGAAGAAAATATCAATCGCTCAATAGAAGGGCTGGAATATGAGTTCATGAATGCCCTGCGGATATTCGGAACAGGCATTCGTCCGAAAGTGGGATTTCTGCAGGGACAAGGAGAGCTTGGCACCATGTATATTAGT
Source organism: Bacteroidota bacterium (assembly GCA_026391975.1). GTDB lineage: Bacteria > Bacteroidota > Bacteroidia > AKYH767-A > 2013-40CM-41-45 > JAPLDB01. The sequence continues at coordinate 5,288 of JAPLDB010000154.1, forward strand.
GATGCTGCGCGCGCACTTGCCGATTATTATGAAGTGGACACTGTAAAAATAGCCGGTCAGTTGAATGCGTTAAAACCGTTCAAGGCAATCATCATCGCAAAGCCCGATTCTGTATTCTCCGAAAAAGACAAATTCGTAATTGATCAGTATATCATGAATGGCGGAAGGGTGCTATGGCTTGTGGAGACCATGCAGATGAACATGGACAGCCTTCAGTCTGCAGAAAGCAGCATTGCCATTGCCAAAGACATCAACATACTGGATCAGCTGTTCCGCTATGGCGTGCGTGTCAACGATGACCTTGCCATGGACATGCAGGCAGCTCCGATACCGCTTGTTACCGGAATGGTGGGCAATCAGCCACAGCAGTCTTTGTTTCCATGGTACTTTTTTCCATTGCTGAACCCTACATCAAATCACCCCATCGTACATAACCTCAATGCCATCAAGTGTGAATTTACAAGCACCCTTGACACAGTTGAAGCGCCGGGAATAGCAAAAACGATTTTGCTATCAACTTCTAAATTTTCCAAAAGTATTTTGTCGCCGGTAAGGGTCAGCCTCAATATTCTCAAGGAAGACCCCGATCCTTCCTATTTCTCACAGCAATATTTGCCAGTGGCCGTTTTACTTGAAGGCAAATTTGAATCAGTATTTAGAAACAGAGTGCCGGCAGAAATCCTGAACAATAAAGACATCGCATTCAAAGACACCGGCGTTGCAAATAAAATGATCGTTATTTCTGACGGCGACATGATTGGCAATTATGTAAGCAAGAAAGGGAACATTTATCCCATGGGTTATGACCGTTTCACCAAACAGACCTATGGTAACAGAAATTTTATTTTGAATTGCGTGGATTATCTTTGTGACAATGAAAATATTGTTTCACTACGCGGAAAAGAATTCAAGATCAGGTTGCTTGATCCCGCCAAAGCGGAAAGAAAAATATACGGGTGGGTGGCGATGCTGACCCCAATTTTTTTGGTTTTGGTATATGGCATTATTCATTTTTATATCAGGAGGAGAAAATATGCTTCCTGAAACTAATTGGCACTAAAAAAAACAACCAAAAGGACCCCAACTCACGGCTTTTTGCTTGCCCATCAGGATTTAGATTAAAGATAATAGATCTTACAAATGATGAAAAACATTCGCATCAATTTCCTTATTGCAATCCTGCTTGTTGGCGGTGCATGCTATTTCATTTTCAGAAATAATTTCAGTACAGTGCGTAAGGAGGACAGGGACTTTGCCATTGAAGATACTGCTTCAGTAACTAAAATATTTCTTGCAGACAAAAACAACCATTCGGTAAATCTTGAAAGAAATACAACAGGGCAATGGATATTGAATGGCAAAGAGAAAACCCGTCAGCAGGGAGTTAATCTTATTCTGGATTGCCTGAAGAAAATCCGTGTGCAGACAAGGGTTCCGAAAAACACCTACAATACTGTGGTCAAGGAACTTTCCACAACGGGAATCAAAATGGAAGTTTACCTCAATAATGAAGACAAACCAATTAAAGTTTATTTTATCGGAGGGTCGACACAGGATGTTCTTGGCACTTACATGATGCTGGAAAATTCAACTGTCCCGTTTGTTACAGAAGTACCGGGATTCGCCGGCTACCTTACTCCTCGTTTCTCCCCTGTTGAGCGAGACTGGCAAATTCATGAGATGTTCAATCTCACGCCTTATGAAATAAAAAGCGTTTCCTTAGAATATGCAAATCAGCCTGAAAAATCTTTTATGCTGGAACGAACCGGAAATGGATACCGCGTTACATCACAGTACAGTCATGAAGAAATAAAATCTCCTGACACACTTCGTATTTCAAATTACCTTGGTGGATTCCGCGAACTTAACTTTGAAACATGGGACAGGTTCATGGACGACAAGCGAACAGATTCTTTAAGGGCTCAACCGCCGGTGTGTGTCCTTACTGTAGTGGACAATAAAGGAACTAAAACTGCTGTGCCAATGTACCTTAAGCCCGTTACTGCTTCATCATTAGCCCAAACAGATTCTACGGGAAAGGATTTAAAATATGACATTGACAGGATGTATGCTTTTATCAATGGAGGGCAGCAACTTGTTACAATTCAGTATTTTGTCTTTAACAAAATTTTTGCCGACATCACTGATTTTGACCTGAATTCTCCCCGCCGAAAGCAGCGGCAGTAAGGCGTAATGCCTTCTTTCCATAAGCCGAAACAGTTCAAAAATAAACCTCTTAAACCGCCTTTTGTCCCGAAGTTCTTAGTAAACTTGCGTTCTCGTAAAACTTACTGTAATCATGAAATGCCTTTGTTGACCAATCCTTCATCAACAGAGGATCATAAAGGCATTCCATCTGAAAATTTAAAACAACTTACACATGAAATTCATTGTATCAAGTTCCGGTCTGCTCCGTCAGTTGCAGGCGCTCAGTGGCGTTCTTAACACAAGCAACCCGCTGCCCATTCTGGATAATTTTTTATTCATTATTGAAAAAGGCACACTGACCATCTCAGCATCTGACCTGGAAACAACGATGATCACGCACATACCGGTTGAATCGAAGGCCAGTGGAAAAGTAGCAGTGCAGGCAAAAATATTACTTGACACGCTTAAGACATTCCCTGAACAGCCGCTTACTTTTTCGATCGATGAGAAAACCCATCAGGTTGAAATTTCCTCAGACTATGGAAAATACAAGCTCAGCGGTTTTGATGCCGATGAATTCCCAAAAATGCCTGTTGCATCTGATACATCCACGCTGAGTGTGAGTTCTCAAACAATGCTCCAGGCCATAAGTAAAACTATTTTTGCCACAGGCAATGATGAACTGCGACCGGTAATGTCAGGTGTGTTTTGTCAACTTAGCAAGGATGATATAACCTTTGTAGCCACTGATGCACACAAACTCGTCAGATACAAACGCGGCGATGCAAAATCGAACAATGAAGCTGCTTTTATCCTTCCCAAAAAGCCGTTGACGCTTTTGAAAAATATTCTAACAAATACTGAGAACGAGATCAAGATCCGCTACAATAACACCAATGCCTTTTTTGAAATAGACAATACCACCCTCATTTGCCGGCTGATCGACGGACGTTATCCAAATTATGAAGCCGTTATTCCTGTTGACAATCCTAATAAGCTAACGATCGACCGTCAGCAGTTTCTGAATGCCATCAGGCGCGTGGGAATTTTCTCCAGCAAGACAACGCATCAGGTAAAACTGAAAATTACCGGCAGCGAATTACAACTCAATGCAGAAGACGTTGATTTCAGCAACGAAGCAACTGAACGCTTAACCTGTCAGTACAATGGTGAAGACATGGAGATTGGCTTCAACGTGCGCTTCCTCGCAGATATGCTAAGCAACCTTGACAGCACGGATGTAACCATTGAAATGAGCGCTCCAAACAGGGCAGGAATAATCACGCCTTCAATTGAGGGCAGAAAGATCAACGAAGATATTTTGATGCTCGTGATGCCGGTGATGCTGAATTCATAAGGAAGTTAATCGTTAACAGTTATCCGAACATAACAGTAAGTTGGAAGCAGCTTGCCGTTTTTTATTGTAAAGTTCTTTTTGCTCTACTGCTGTGATATATAGAATATTCATACAGGAGTATCATTCCTGAGCAGTAAAGGGTTCGTTTCCATTTATTTTTTTATAAACCAGAACCTGAAGCGATGACATCTCTTTCAATTTCATCTGATCCTACCTGTACTACCAGCCCATTCAATTTGTACTTTTGCAAATTCCCAACTAATCAGAATGGATTTTCAGGATCTCAGTTCGAAAGAATATATACTCATCAAAGGTGCAAGGGTTCACAACCTGAAGAATATTGATGTAGCTATTCCGAGAAATAAATTTGTCGTCATCACCGGACTTTCGGGTTCCGGAAAATCTTCACTTGCTTTTGACACACTTTATGCAGAAGGACAAAGAAGGTATGTAGAGAGTCTAAGTTCCTATGCAAGGCAGTTTATGGGGCGCATGGACAAACCCGATGTAGATTATATACACGGCATCTCCCCTGCTGTTGCCATCGAACAAAAAGTAAATACCAGAAACCCCAGATCTACAGTTGGAACATCTACTGAGATCTATGACTACCTGAAATTATTATTCGCCCGCATTGGAAAAACCATTTCTCCGGTTTCAGGAAATGTAGTGAAACGCGATTCCATCGATGATGTTGTTTCATTCATACAGACTTTTCCGGATGGTACCAAGGTATTGCTATATGCACCAATGCATGTTCATGGAAGGAAAGCAGAAGATGAACTGAAAATACTACTCCAAAAAGGTTTTACGCGCGTTGCCTTTCTGGACGAAGTGATGAAGATCGAAGAACTCCTAGACCGGAAGCATGCTGCGAATCTTCAAAACCTTGAAAAACTTTTTTCTCCACAGGAAACCAAGTCTTCAGCAAAAAAGAAAAAAAGTGATGTTATATCACATACCTCTGTCGTCATTGACCCGAAGGTTTTAAAAGTGATGATCGACAGGATCGTTGTTCAGAAGGATGATGACAGCAACCGGTCCCGCATAGCCGACAGTGTCCAGACAGCCTTCAATGAAGGTGGAGAAGAATGTTTTGTGGAATCCCAGACCCCACAGCCGGCCCCCCAACCCCCGAAGGGGGAGCAAAACCAGCAGCCGGATTTGCGTGAAGGCATTGCACATGGGAAAGCCCCCCTTCGGGGGGGTGGGGGGCCTTTTCATTTCTCCTCCCGCTTCGAACTCGACGGGATGCGTTTCGAAGAACCAACCACACACCTCTTCAATTTCAACAACCCTTACGGCGCATGCAAGCGCTGTGAAGGATTTGGAAGCATCATCGGCATTGACGAAGACCTTGTGATTCCGGATAAATCAAAATCTGTTTATGACATGGCCATCGTTTGCTGGCGCGGAGAAAAAATGAGTGAATATTATACCCAGCTCATCAAAAGTGCATACAAGTTCGACTTTCCCATTCACAAACCAATATTTGAACTCACACGGGAACAAAGGAGGTTGCTCTGGACAGGCAATGAATACTTCGATGGCATTGAGAAATTTTTTCAATGGGTGGAATCACAGTCATATAAAATTCAATACCGTGTGATGCTCTCACGTTATAGAGGAAAAACTGTTTGTCCTGATTGCAGGGGAACACGTTTACGGGCTGACGCATCCTTTGTTAAGATCGGTGGCAAAAGCATCATTGATGTGGTGCTGATGCCCGTAAAAGATTCAGTGGTGTTCTTCAATGACATCTCCCTGAGCAAATATGAAGAGACTGTCGCCAAAAGAATCCTCATAGAGATCAGAAACCGTTTGCAATACCTGTGCGATGTAGGTTTAGGTTATCTCACTCTGAACCGGCTTTCATCATCCTTAAGCGGCGGTGAATCACAACGTATCAATCTCTCTACTTCTCTTGGTAGTGCGCTGGTGGGATCAACGTATATCCTGGATGAGCCAAGTATTGGCCTTCACCCAAGGGATACACAGCGACTGATCAAGGTCTTGAATTCCCTTCGTGATACAGGCAACACGCTTGTCGTTGTCGAACATGATGAAGAGATCATGCATGCAGCGGACTTGCTGATTGACATCGGCCCCGGAGCCGGGCAGCATGGTGGTGAACTCGTGGCTCAGGGTACTTACAAGGAAATCATCGCAAACAAAAACAGCTTAACAGGTAAATACCTTTCCGGAAAAGAAAAAATTCCATTGCCTTACCGTATAAGAAAAATGAGCGGTTATATCCAACTGGATGGCGCACGTGAAAATAATCTCAAAAATATCAGTGTAAAGTTTCCACTGGGAGTTATGACGGTTGTAACAGGCGTAAGCGGCTCCGGAAAATCATCGCTTGTAAAGAAGATACTCTATCCTGCACTCAAAAAAATCCATGGTGGCTTTGGTGAGTTTACCGGCACGCATGATAAGATGAGCGGAGATTATAACAAGATTTCATCTGTTGAATTTATTGATCAGAACCCGATCGGTAAAAGTTCGCGCAGCAATCCTGTTACTTACATTAAGGTGTATGACGAGATCAGGAATCTTTTTGCAGACCACCCCACTTCACGCTCACGAAAATATAAGCCCTCCCATTTTTCCTTCAATGTAGAAGGCGGGCGCTGCGAAGTATGCCAGGGCGAAGGCGAAGTAACCATTGAAATGCAATTCATGGCTGACATTCATCTTGTCTGTGAGAATTGCCATGGAAAACGTTTCAAGGCTGAAATCCTTGATGTGGAATACCGCGGAAAAAATATTGCTGATGTACTTGACATGACCGTGGATGAAGCGATCGAGTTTTTCTCCACTCCCATCAAAAGTTTCGGCTACGATGAAAAAATTGCTGAGAAGCTGCGTCCTTTGCAGGATGTTGGTTTGGGTTATATCCACCTCGGACAAAGCAGCAGCACGCTCAGTGGCGGTGAAGCGCAACGCGTAAAGCTTGCATCATTCATCGGCAAAGGAAATACACAAGGACACGTACTTTTTATTTTTGACGAGCCCACAACAGGTTTGCATTTCCACGACATCAAAAAATTACTGAAAGCATTCGACATGCTGCTCGACCAGGGACACAGCATCATCATTGTAGAACACAACACAGAAGTGATCAAGTGTGCCGACTGGGTAATCGACATTGGTCCTGAAGGCGGTGAAGAAGGCGGATATGTTCTTTTCGAAGGTACACCGGATGATCTGATGGAATGTGAGAAGAGTTATACGGGGCAGTTTCTGAAAGGAAAAATTCCGGTGAATAGCTGAAAGGCCGGAGCAGCCGTCATTGGGTCATTGGACATTGGTCATTGAACAGCCAATGCAGCCGTCATTAAGTCATTGGGAAATGAGGAATGGAAAATGGAGAATTTGGCAATTGCACTCCCCTTGGGAGTAGTCATTGCGAGGAACGAAGCAATCTCCCAAATTAAATACTGAGGCTTTTTGAAAAGACCCTTCCCCATTCCATAGCTCATCCCGTCCCGCTATCCGCTGCAAGTCTCTCGCCTTAGGCGAGAGGCTTTCCGCTTCTATCGGGTTTAGGCAAGAGCATACTGTTTTCATAGAAGCATATCTAAGCAGCCGGGCAGTCATTAATATTTCTATCTTTGATATTATTTTTCTAACTCTTCCAACATGAAGAAACTTTTTTCGCTTTTATCTTTCGCTTACTGCATTTCCACACTTCATGCACAAACAAATGTGAGCGGAGGGATTTACACAAACACAACATGGACGCTGGCGAACAGTCCCTATATTGTTGTTGATACGGTGGTGGTTTTCCCAGGGGTAACTCTATCCATTGAACCGGGGGTAGTGGTGAAGTTTGAAAATGGCAAACAGCTTGAGATAAGGCAAGCAACACTCAAGGCAATTGGTAATGGTATTGACTCAATAACCTTCACAAGTAATTCGGGTTCGCCGGTTTCCGGAAATTATTACGGTATTTATTTACATAATAGTCAGTCTGCAGTTTTTAAATATTGTAATTTTTATTTTGCTGCCAATGCAA
>JAPLDB010000033.1 GCA_026391975.1 Bacteroidota bacterium
ATAAGTTCCTTCCCACCATCACTAGTTTTATATATTTTAACCTTGCCCGTTTCTATATAAAATAGTTTATTGGGGTGTTGGCCCTCTGAATAGATAACTTGTTTTTTCTTATAGTCAATCACATCATGGTTTTCAAGTGCCTTATGCATCTCATCTTTATTGCCTAACTCGGAAATTATTTGATACCATGCTTCAATACCTCTGCCACCTGCATTTTGTTGAATTTTATTTTTTTCAATTCGGGCTCTAATAGCATTAATTAATTCTGCATCAGAAAATGGTTTCGTGATATAATCATCTGCGCCCATTTCCATTCCTTTTCTTAAATCATTTCTTTCGCTTTTAGCACTTAAGAAAATAAAGGGAATATGTTGTACGGCCTCATTTTTACTTATAATTTGGTATACGCCATAGCCATCTAAGACGGGCATCATAATATCACAAACTATTAAATCGGGAGGGTTGGCCATGGCTTTTTCAACACCTATTTTTCCATTTTCAGCACTGATGACTTCGTAGCCAGCTAATGTTAAAATTTCAGCAGTGTTATCTCTTAATGCTTCGTTGTCCTCAATGAGTAATATTTTTTCCATAACTGTAGTTTTATTCAAAGTCTTTTTTAATGAAACTTGGTAAATTAATAACGAAACTGCTACCATTTTCAAATTCACTATGGTATTGAATGCTGCCATTTAATAATTCAACATACCTGCCTACAATATGAAGGCCTAGCCCTGTGCCTTGTATGTTAGTGACATTGGTAGCCCTGAAGAAGCGTTCAAATAAGTGTACTTGATCATTTATAGGGATACCAATGCCTGTTTGGCAAATCATCAACTTTCACATTAAAAATGTTAATCCATATGATGGGTCGGATATGTTTTACGGTGCTAGCAACTTTTTTGGAGGAAATTATACTTTACAACTCTCAGGGATGACAATTGATACAACTGTTGTTGGAAAAGCGATCAAGAGAAATCCATTTCATTATGAATATAGTTTCAAAAAAAATGGAATCACCACCTTTGTAGAAGATTCCATTCCCGTTACTTGCTTTGATATTCCTGCGGTAGATATTTTTTATTGATCATATTCTTCAGATGCACTGCGCAACTTTTCCCATTCGCAAATTCGCAATCATTCGTTATTCGTACAACTGAGTTACCTTTGCCCCATGAAAAAAATCCGCGTTGCCATCAACGGCTTTGGCCGTATCGGCAGAATGACCACACGTGTTCTTCTCCAAAGAGAAAATATTGAACTGGTTGCCATCAATGATCTTACTGATACAAAAACGCTGGCCCATCTTTTTAAATATGATTCTATCCACAGAGCTTTTGCCGGAACAGTTTCGGCAGAAACAGATCATCTTAATATTAACGGCAAACAAATAAGAGTCACTGCTCAAAAAAATCCTGCGGATCTTCCCTGGAAAACCATGGATATTGATATTGTAATTGAGTGCACGGGAAAGTTTACTGATGCAGTGAGTGCACAGGCACATCTTGATGCCGGAGCAAAAAAAGTGCTCTTATCCTCTCCATCAAAAGGCAAGGACGATATGAAAACAATCGTGATAGGGGTTAATGACCGTACGATTACAGGCGAAGAAAAGATCATTTCCAATGCCTCCTGCACAACCAACAACGCAGCACCCATGCTCAAGATCCTTGACGACAACTGGGGAATTGAATCTGCCTTTGTAACCACTGTGCATTCGTATACCGGGGACCAGAATATTCACGATGCTCCGCATAAAGACCTTAGAAGGGCAAGGGCAGCTGCTGTCAGTATCATCCCAACAACTACCGGTGCGGCCAAAGCACTTGCTGAGGTTTTACCCCATTTAAAGGGAAAATTGGGTGGAGCCGGGGTTCGCGTGCCTGTTCCAAACGGGTCATTGACGGATATTACGTGCGTCCTGAAAAAACACCCATCCCCTGAAGAAATAAATGCAGCCTTTCAAAAAGCTTCAGAATCAGCTGAATTGCGGGAAATTATTGAATTTGTCAATGATCCTATCGTTTCAATCGATATTGTGGACAATCCCCATTCCTGCATTTTTGACTCATTATTGACTTCCGTTCTTGGTGGTATGGTAAAAGTGGTTGGCTGGTATGATAATGAGATTGGCTACAGCAACAGGCTGGCCGATCTGGTGATAAAATTAAATACCTGAAAAAATCGAATAATGTCTTTTTTGGCGTGAATAGGCCATTATTTTAATCCTTGAGGCTATTTCTGAAGCCTGTGTTCACAAAAATTTTTTTTGCGGGAGATGTTTTTTGTTTATTGTTGTCCCACATTTCGGAACATTTTGTCATGCATAATTGTTGATTAGCGGAAAAGAATTCCCAAAACGTTAAATGGGGGTTAATTTTCAAGTTGAATTCAAAGAATATATTGACAATTGCGTTTGATAACTTAATGGTACGGTAATTGAAATTTGACTTTACCTACCAAATTAATAACCTTATTTGTCCCGAATTATGATTATGAGTATGATTAAAAGATTAGACAGAAGAAGAGACCGCAGCCGCAGGAAAAAGGTAAAAGGAGAGCATGATGCAAGCACACGCATTAAAGTTCAACTTGATCATAAAACAATGATGATCGTTCATAGTATGAGCGCTTTCAAAATGTGGAAAAAACGTTACCCGCTAGCCCGGGTTATTGCGTAACCATTCGCAGTACTTCTGCCGTGAATCAAAGTTTTTTGAGGATCGGACGATATTTTTTCGTTTATAAAAATTATCAACGAATATTTGCATAGTAAATATTGTTGTTTACATTTGCGTCCCCAAAAAAATGGGGGTGTATTTTCCTCGAAAATATATTAAAAATGCCGATGACCAGCAGTTTAGCAGGTGGATTTATTGAATTCTGCTGAATTTAGAAATATTGGCACATAGAGTAATTAGCCGATGTAGCTCAGTTGGTCAGAGCTACTGATTTGTAATCAGTAGGTCGGGGGTTCGAATCCCTCCATCGGCTCTTAGTCACCAAAGCATTCGCGAAGGTGATTCTTAATGACCAAAGGTAAAACAAAGGTGATTAAGGTTCTTTGAATAACAGTAGGAATTGGAAGGGGCGATACCAGAGTGGCCAAATGGGGCAGACTGTAAATCTGCTGGCTTACGCCTACGGAGGTTCGAATCCTCCTCGCCCCACATGGTCACAGTTGACAGAAAAGGATTTCCGGGATTTTCGGAATGAAATAAAAAGCGGCAGTTGCTCACGATGTCATCCGGAACTCAAGCGAAGGATGTATAAGAAAAATGTTCTTTGAGAATAGTTATTATCACCACTTCGGTGGCTTTAAGCGGAAGTAGCTCATTTGGTAGAGCGATAGCCTTCCAAGCTATAGGTGGCGGGTTCGAGCCCCGTCTTCCGCTCGATAAAAAGGTTATGAGTTATTTGTTAGCCGTAATTATGCAAATCGGATTAACGAATAACAGTTAGCTGGTCACATTAACCAAGCCAATGTAGCTCAGTTGGTAGAGTACATCCTTGGTAGGGATGAGGTCACCAGTTCGATCCTGGTCATTGGCTCTGAATAGAAGAAATTGAAAATAGGTAGAAATTGTTAATTATTGTACTAAGTTTAAAATCGAATCGGCTTCCTTAAAATCTAAATAAAATCAATCGTTTAACTACATTTAATCATTAAATAAAATGGCAAAAGAAAAATTCGAACGTACCAAACCCCATGTGAATATTGGTACTATCGGTCACGTTGACCACGGTAAAACAACCCTTACTGCTGCGATCACTTCAGTGCTTTCTGAAAAAGGATTTGCAGAAGTTCGTTCATTTGATTCAATTGATAACGCGCCTGAAGAGAAGGCACGAGGTATAACAATTAATACTTCTCACGTAGAATATCAGACTGATAAGCGTCACTATGCACACGTTGACTGTCCGGGACACGCTGACTATGTAAAAAACATGGTTACGGGTGCTGCACAGATGGATGGTGCAATTCTCGTTGTTGCTGCAACTGATGGACCGATGCCACAAACACGTGAGCATATCCTTTTGGCCCGTCAGGTAGGTGTACCAAAGATTGTTGTATTCATGAACAAGGCCGACATGGTTGATGATCCTGAATTGCTTGACCTCGTTGAGATGGAAATTCGTGACCTCCTCACTTTCTATCAGTTTGATGGTGCCAATACTCCGATTATCCGTGGTTCTGCTTTGGGTGGATTAAATAAAGATCCGAAATGGGTTCCTGCAATCATGCAATTGATGGATGCAGTCGATACTTTCATTCCTGTTCCTCCACGTGAAATTGATAAGCCATTCCTTATGCCTGTTGAAGATGTGTTCTCGATCACTGGTCGCGGAACTGTTGCAACCGGTCGTATCGAGCGTGGTGTAATCAACTCTGGTGAAGAAGTAGACATCATCGGTATGCAAGAGCTGTCAATGAAATCAACTGTTACAGGGGTAGAAATGTTCCGTAAGATCCTTGACAGAGGTGAAGCAGGTGATAACGTAGGACTTCTTCTCCGCGGTATTGAAAAAGATCAGATCCGCAGAGGAATGGTGGTTGCAAAACCGGGTTCTATTACCCCTCACACCGTTTTCAAAGCTGAAATTTATGTATTGAAGAAGGAAGAAGGCGGTCGCCATACTCCTTTCCATAATAAATATCGTCCTCAGTTTTATCTCCGTACCACTGACGTAACCGGAGAAATCACTTTACCGGAAGGTCGCGAAATGGTTATGCCAGGTGACAACGTAACAATCAATGTTGAATTGATTCAGCCGGTCGCTATGGACAAAGGTCTTCGCTTCGCTATCCGTGAAGGTGGACGTACCGTTGGTGCAGGACAGGTAATTGAGGTTGTAAAATAAAGCCGACAAAAAAAACAGTAGACAATAGACAATAGCGTATTTAGGTTGTCTATTGTCTATTGCCAATTGTCTACTGGTTATACGGGTGTAGCTCAATTGGTAGAGTAGCGGTCTCCAAAACCGTTGGCTGGGAGTTCGAGTCTCTCCACCCGTGCGAAAGAGAATAAGTTAATGGTTATTCGTTTGAAGTTAATAGAATATAGAATTTAACATAGAGTGTTTTCCGAAGAGCATTTAGCGGATAACAAATAACTTTAAAACAACAATGAGCAAAGTAACGGCATACATAAAAGAAAGCTACATTGAACTGGTCGAGAAAGTTTCCTGGCCTACCTGGAGCGAGCTTCAGGACAGTGTAGTCGTGGTGATGATCGCATCGCTCATCATTGCATTTATAATATTCGTCATGGATTTTGGAATCCAAAGCCTGATGAATCTGTTTTATAAAATGGTCGGATAACGGATATGGTAAAAGCACCTGTAAAAAAAGAAATTGTTAAACCTGACCTCACCCTGAAATGGTACGTAATTCGTGCCATCAGCGGTAAGGAGAAGAAGGTGAAGCAATATATTGAGTCAGAAATCAGCCGTCTGAAGATGGGTGACTATGTCAAGCAGGTTCTTGTTCCTACAGAAAAAGTTTACCAGATACGCAATGGAAAAAAAGCCAGTAAAGAGCGTCAGATGCTCCCGGGTTATGTTTTCATTGAAGCTGTCCTCACTGGAGAAATTCCTCACATCATTCAAAACATTTCAGGTGTGATTAATTTTCTTGGACCAAAGGGTGAAGCTCCGGCTCCACTCCGTCAGAGCGAGATCAATCGCATCATGGGTAAGATGGATGAGGCAGCCGACAGCGAAGCAGTGATGAATGTTCCTTATGTGGTGGGTGAATCTGTCAAAGTAATTGACGGACCATTCAACAGCTTCACAGGAGTCATCGAAGAGATCAATGAAGAGAAAAAGAAACTCAAGGTTATGGTAAAGATCTTCGGTCGTAAAACACCGCTTGAGTTGAGTTATATGCAAGTAGAAAAAGAATAAAATCAATTTGAAAATGAAATGATTTGATCCCGATAGCTATCGGGATTGAAAATGAAAAAATCGCTTCCGGGTTAATTCAGTTCATCTTCAAATCAGCTTATCTTCAAATCCTCAAATTAAAAGCAATGGCAAAAGAAATAGCAACATTCATAAAACTCCAGATTAAAGGCGGCGCAGCCAATCCGGCTCCCCCAATTGGCCCTGCACTCGGTGCAAAAGGTGTCAACATCATGGAGTTCTGCAAGCAGTTCAATGCACGCACCCAACAGGATGCAGGTAAAGTATTGCCGGTTATTATCACAGTTTACACTGATAAGTCGTTTGAGTTCGTTATTAAAACTCCTCCGGCAGCAGTTCAGCTTTTGGATTTTGCAAAAATCAAAAGCGGTTCAAAAGAATCAAACAGGAATAAAGTTGGTTCAGTAAGCTGGGAACAGGTACGTCAGGTTGCAGAAATAAAGATGCCCGATCTAAATTGCTTCACCATTGAGTCAGCAATGAGCATGGTCGCAGGAACTGCGCGCAGTATGGGTATCGAAGTAAAAGGCCAAAAGCCTTTTTAAGAGAATAAAATTTTTGAAACGGTAATTCAAACTCCCGTTTCATTCAAGTCGAGTATATATTAGTTCATTAACAGAAGGAGGGCAAGATAACTTCAACCCCGTTTGTACTTCATAAATTTATAACAATGGCAAAAGTCAGCAAGAAGAGGAAACAAGCCCTCTCCAAAGTAGATCGCACAAAGCACTACTCATTAGCAGAAGCTACCAAGCTTGTTAAGGAAATTTCCACATCAAAATTTGATTCATCGGTTGACCTGAGTATATTTCTCGGCGTTGATCCCCGAAAGGCAAACCAAATGGTTCGCGGAATTGTTACCCTTCCGCACGGAACCGGCAAGACCAAAAAAGTACTTGTACTATGCACACCTGATAAAGAACAGGAAGCAAAGGATGCAGGCGCTGATTATGTTGGTATGGATGAATATATCGCAAAGATCGAGCAGGGCTGGGTTGATATGGATGTAGTAATCACCATGCCAGCTGCCATGGGAAAAGTAGGTCGCCTTGGAAAGGTTTTAGGACCAAGAAACCTTATGCCGAATCCCAAGACGGGAACTGTAACAAACGATATCGGCAAAGCTGTTAAAGAAGTGAAAGCCGGTAAAATTGATTTCAAGGTTGATAAGCAGTCACACATTCATACTTCAGTTGGCAAAGCTTCCTTCGATGCCTTGAAACTGGAAGAGAATGCACGGGAACTGATCAACAGCATCGTCAAGTTAAAACCTTCATCAGCTAAGGGAACTTACCTTCGAAGCGTTTATATTTCAAGCACCATGAGTCCGTCAGTTCAGATTGACACGAAGGAGCTAAGTTAAAATTTGACCTTGTTGTTTTTACTCATTAATAATTAAGACAATGAAAAAAGAAGAAAAAAATATAATCATAGATGATCTGGCCGGGATGCTTGGTAAGTACCCGACAGTTTACATAACGGACACTTCCTCACTCACAGTGGCGAAGACAAGTCAATTGAGACGTCTTTGCTTCAAAAAAGGAGTGAAGATGGTGGTTGCTAAAAACAAGCTCATCCGTAAAGCGATGGAGCGCACTAATAAAGAAGCATATGAACCCATCTTTGTTTCTTTAAAAGGAACGAGTGCGATTCTGTTCAGCGAAGCTGGAAATACACCGGCAAAACTGATCAAGGAGTTTCGCAAAGGAGGAAATACCAAACCGCTTCTAAAAGGTGCATTTATCGACCAGTCAGTATTCATCGGAGACAATCAGCTGGATACTCTTGCTGCATTGAAGAGCAGAAATGAACTCATCGGTGATATTATCGGCTTGCTACAGTCACCTGCACGCAATGTTATCAGCGCACTTCAAAGCAGTGGCGGAAAACTTGCAGGAATTGTAAAAACATTATCAGAACGTCCAGAATAACACGGCTTCCTTTCCAAATAAATATAAATTCTTAATCCTTAAACAACAAATATCATGGCAGATTTAAAAGCATTCGCTGATCAGTTAGTAAACCTGACAGTGAAAGAAGTAAACGAACTTGCAAAAATTTTAAAAGATGAGTACGGCATTGAGCCGGCTGCTGCTGCAGTTGCTGTAGCTGTAGGTGGCGGAGACGGCGGTGGCGCTGCTGCTGCTGAGAAAACATCTTTTGATGTAATCCTGAAAGCTCCGGGTGGTGCGAAACTTGCGATCGTAAAACTTGTGAAAGAACTTACAGGTCTCGGTTTGAAAGAAGCGAAAGACCTGGTTGACGGCGCACCAAAGGCTGTTAAAGAAGGTGTTACTAAAGAAGAAGCAAATTCTATTAAGCAACAATTAGAAGAGGCAGGCGCTGAAGTTGAAGTTAAGTAAGTTGTTTCTTCTGTTGAAGAGTTCATCAGTTTCTCATAAGAGAATTCTGGTGTAGCGTTTAGGTTTAAAGTTTAAGGTGCAGCATGCTGCAACCTTAAACTTTAAACATTAAACTTTATACAGTTTTAGTCAATTACTTAAATTCCGATCAACGTGTCAGCAACTCTCAGCCAAAAAAGAATTAACTTCTCAACCAGCAAGCACGGAATTGAATATCCGGACTTCCTCGACATTCAGTTGAAGTCGTTCCAGGATTTCTTCCAGTTGGAAACCACGTCTGACAATCGCCAGAACGAAGGTTTGTACAAAGTGTTCAGCGAGAACTTCCCGATTACGGATTCGCGCAATAACTTCGTACTTGAATTTCTCGATTATTTTATTGATCCCCCACGTTATTCGATCGATGAATGTATCGAGCGCGGACTAACGCACAGCGTTCCGCTCAAAGCGAAATTGAAATTGTATTGTACCGATCCTGAACACGAGGATTTTGAAACGATTGTGCAGGATGTTTACCTGGGTACAATTCCGTACATGACTCCGAAGGGAACTTTCGTGATCAATGGTGCTGAACGCGTAGTCGTTTCTCAGCTTCACCGTTCACCGGGTGTGTTCTTCGGCCAAAGCCGTCATGCTAACGGAACAAAATTGTATTCAGCCCGTGTGATTCCATTTAAGGGATCATGGATCGAATTTGCAACTGACATCAACAGTGTCATGTACGCTTATATCGATCGTAAGAAAAAATTTCCGGTAACCACTTTGCTTCGCGCAATCGGTTATCAATTCGATAAGGACATTCTTGAAATCTTCGGTTTGGCCGATGAAGTCAAAGTAAGCAAAGCCTCACTGAAAACCAGTATCGGCAGAAAGCTTGCTGCTCGTGTTTTAAAAACATGGGTGGAAGATTTCGTAGATGAAGATACCGGTGAAGTTGTTTCCATTGAACGGAATGAAGTTGTCATTGAGCGTGAGACTATTTTAGAAGAGCATCACGTTGAACTGATTCTTGATGCCGGAACAAAGGCAATCATTCTTCATAAAGCAGAAATTAATGCTGGTGATTATGCGATCATCTATAATACCATGCAGAAGGACACTTCCAATTCAGAAAAGGAAGCTGTTGAATTTATTTATCGCCAGTTACGTAATGCGGAGCCACCCGATTATGAAACTGCCCGCGGTATTATTGACAAATTATTTTTCTCCGACAAGAGATATGACCTGGGTGATGTAGGCCGCTACCGTATCAACAAGAAACTGGGATTGCAGATCCCTTCAGATACGCGCGTTCTCACCAAGGAGGATATCATCATGATCATTAAAAACCTCATTCAGCTGGTGAATTCCAAAGCTGAGGTTGATGATATTGATCACTTGTCTAACAGACGTGTTCGTACCGTTGGCGAGCAATTGTATACACAATTCGGAGTGGGTCTTGCCCGTATGGCGCGAACCATCCGTGAGCGTATGAATGTGCGTGACAATGAAGTTTTCACACCTGCAGATCTGATCAATGCGAAGACACTTTCTTCCGTGATCAACTCTTTCTTCGGTACCAACCAGCTTTCTCAGTTCATGGATCAAACCAATCCACTTGCTGAGATCACGCATAAAAGAAGGTTGTCTGCCCTCGGGCCAGGTGGTCTCTCCAGAGAGCGTGCAGGATTCGAAGTTCGTGACGTTCACTATACACACTATGGTCGCCTTTGCACCATTGAAACTCCGGAAGGTCCGAATATCGGTTTGATTTCTTCACTGTGCGTATATGCCAAGATCAATAACCTGGGTTTTATCGAGACCCCTTATCGTTCTCTTACCAATGGTAAGGTAGATGTGGACAAACCGGTAATCTATCTCACTGCAGAAGAAGAAGACAACAAGGTAATCGCGCAGGCGAATGCCAATATTGATGAGCATGGAAAATTCAAGGATGCGAAAGTAAAAGCCCGTTACCTTGGTGACTTCCCTTTGCTCGAGCCTGAAAAGATAAATCTGATGGACGTTGCTCCTAACCAGATTGCCTCTATTGCTGCATCTATGATTCCTTTCCTTGAGCATGATGACGCCAATCGTGCACTCATGGGATCAAACATGCAACGCCAGGCTGTTCCATTGCTTCGTGCTGAAGCACCTATTGTAGGAACCGGTCTTGAAGGACGTATTGCACAAGACTCAAGGGTGCTGATCAATGCCGAAGGCGAAGGTGTGGTTGAATATGTTGATTCAAATGAGATCACCATTCGTTATTCCCGTAAAGAGAATGAGAAACTGGTGAGCTTTGAAGATGATGTTAAAACCTACAAGCTTACAAAGTTTCATAAAACAAACCAGAGTACCTGTATCAACCTGAAGCCAATTGTACGCAAAGGGCAAAAGGTGAAGAAAGGTCAGGTGCTTTCTGAAGGATATGCAACACAGGACGGAGAATTGGCACTTGGTCGCAACCTTAAAGTGGCATTCATGCCATGGAAAGGTTACAACTTTGAAGATGCCATCGTAATCTCAGAGCGTGTATTGCGTGAAGACATTTTTACCTCTATACATATTGATGAATACTCTCTGGAAGTTCGTGATACCAAGCGTGGTATGGAAGAACTTACAGCAGACATTCCGAATGTGAGTGAAGATGCAACAAAGGATCTTGATGCAAATGGTATCATCCGTATTGGTGCTGAAGTTTCTGAAGGAGATATCCTCATCGGAAAGATCACGCCGAAAGGAGAAACAGATCCTTCTCCGGAAGAAAAACTCCTTCGCGCAATCTTCGGTGACAAAGCCGGTGATGTGAAGGATGCATCGCTTAAGGTTCCGCCTTCTGTAAGAGGTGTGGTTATTGAAAAGCGTTTGTTCTCCCGTATCCTGATGAAGGATAAATCAGCCAAGAGCGATGAGAAAGTGCTCGTTGAAAAACTTGACAAGGAATACAATGCAGTTGTCAATGACCTCAAGGAAAAACTGATTGATAAGTTGTTCTTGCTTGTAAGTGGCAAAACTTCACAGGGAGTAGTAGACATTTTCAAGGAAGTAGTTGTTCCGAAAGGCGCGAAGTTCACGCAGAAGATGCTTGCTGATATGAATTACGAAACTGTGAATCCGAATAAATGGACCACAGATAAAGAGAAAAATGATCAGATCAAGCAATTGCTACACAACTATACGATCAAGTTTAATGACGTAACTGGTATTTATAAACGCAGGAAGTTTTCACTTACTGTCGGAGATGAACTGCCTGCAGGAATTATGCAGCTTGCGAAGGTTTATATCGCGAAGAAGCGTAAGCTGAAGGTGGGAGATAAGATGGCAGGACGTCACGGTAATAAAGGTATCGTTGCGAAAATTGTTCGCGATGAAGACATGCCTTACCTTGAAGACGGAACGCCGGTTGACATCGTTCTCAATCCGCTGGGTGTACCTTCCCGTATGAACCTTGGTCAGATCTATGAGACCATTCTTGGATGGGCAGGATTAAAACTTGGAGTAAAATTCGCTACGCCGATTTTTGACGGAGCAACTTATGAGCAGATTGACGAGTGGGTGACCAAAGCAAGCCTTCCAAAATTCGGAAGTACCTATCTCCGCGATGGCGGAACAGGTGATCAGTTTGATCAGCCAGCAACAGTAGGTGTTATCTACATGCTGAAACTAGGTCACATGGTTGATGATAAGATGCATGCACGTTCTATCGGACCGTACTCTCTCATTACGCAACAGCCACTTGGCGGTAAAGCACAGTTCGGAGGTCAGCGTTTCGGAGAAATGGAAGTATGGGCACTCGAAGCATTCGGTGCAGCCAACATCCTCCAGGAAATCCTTACTGTTAAATCCGATGATGTAATCGGAAGAGCGAAAGCTTATGAGACGATGGTTAAAGGTGATGTGATGCCTACACCGGGTATTCCGGAATCATTCAACGTATTGTTGCATGAGTTGCGCGGACTCGGATTGAAGATCACGCTTGATTAAGAATAGTTAATTGGTTGATTGAGTTTATTAAGTTAATTAGTAAATTCAATCAACCAATTTAAGTCGAATCATAATTAAATCAATTGACTTAATTAACTTAGTTAACTAAAGAAGAATGGCAACCAGAAAAGAAATAAAAATCAAATCCAACTTCACGAAGATCATTATCTCGCTTGCTTCTCCTGAGCATATCCTGGAGCAAAGCAGTGGTGAAGTATTGAAACCTGAAACCATAAATTACCGGACCTATAAGCCGGAGCGCGACGGATTATTCTGCGAGCGCATTTTCGGACCGGTGAAAGATTGGGAATGTCATTGCGGAAAATACAAACGTATTCGCTACAAAGGAATTGTGTGCGATCGTTGCGGTGTTGAAGTAACAGAGAAGAAAGTGCGCAGAGAGCGCATGGGCCACATTCAGCTCACAGTGCCTGTTGCGCATATCTGGTATTTCCGTTCATTACCGAATAAGATCGGTTATCTGTTAGGACTTCCTACCAAGAAACTCGACATGATTATTTATTACGAACGTTATGTCGTAATCAATGCAGGTATTAAAGCAGCAGATGGCGTAAACTATCTCGACTTCTTAACCGAAGACGAATACTTGCAAATTCTTGATGCACTTCCAAAAGACAACCAACACCTTGATGATAGCGATCCGAATAAGTTTATTGCGCAGATGGGAGCTGAAGCGCTATACAATTTGCTTGCACGGTTAAAACTAGATGAACTTTCATTCTCCCTGCGTCATCAGGCAAATAATGAAACCTCACAGCAACGTAAAAACGAGGCTTTGAAACGCCTCAGTGTTGTTGAAGCATTCCGTTCAGCAAATCTCAATATTGAAAATCGTCCGGAGTGGATGATTGTGAAAGTTGTTCCGGTAATTCCACCTGAACTGCGCCCACTTGTGCCTCTGGATGGCGGTCGTTTCGCAACCTCCGATCTCAATGACCTTTACAGACGCGTGATCATCCGTAACAATCGTTTGAAACGCCTTTTGGAAATCAAAGCTCCCGATGTAATTCTCCGTAACGAGAAGCGTATGTTGCAGGAAGCAGTTGATTCGCTTTTTGATAATTCAAGAAAAGTAAATGCGGTGAAGACTGAAAGCAACCGTGCGTTGAAATCTCTTTCTGATTCACTGAAAGGAAAACAAGGCCGCTTCCGTCAGAACTTGCTCGGTAAGCGTGTTGACTATTCTGCACGTTCTGTAATTGTCGTAGGACCTGATCTGAAATTGCATGAGTGCGGACTTCCGAAAGATATGGCTGCTGAACTCTTCAAACCGTTTATCATCCGCAAGATGATTGAGCGAGGCGTAGTGAAGACTGTGAAGAGCGCAAAGAAAATTGTTGACCGTAAGGATCCTATCGTATGGGATATTCTGGAAAACGTATTGAAAGGACATCCTGTTCTTCTCAATCGTGCTCCGACCCTCCACAGATTAGGTATCCAGGCATTCCAGCCAAAGTTGGTGGAAGGAAAAGCGATTCAGTTGCATCCGTTGGTTTGTACAGCCTTCAACGCTGACTTTGACGGTGACCAGATGGCAGTGCACGTTCCGCTGGGACATGCTGCTGTTCTTGAAGCACAGACGCTGATGCTTGCATCTCACAACATTCTGAATCCTGCCAATGGCGCACCTATTACCGTTCCTTCACAGGACATGGTACTCGGTCTGTATTATACTACCAAAGGCAGAAAGACAGAAGGAAAAGTGAAAGTAAAAGGACAAGGTTCTACTTTCTATTCACCTGAAGAAGTGTTGATCGCATTTAACGAAGCCCGTGTTGACCTTCATGCATGGATCAAAGTTAAGATCGACAATGCTGTTGAAGGCGATAAACTAGTTGCCAAGATCATTGAGACAACTGTTGGACGCGTACTGTTTAATCAGGTCGTGCCGAAGGAGAATGGATATATCAATGAGTTGCTGACTAAGAAATCTCTCCGGGACATCATTGGTGAGGTGCTTAAAAAGTGCGGTACTTCCAAGACAGCGAAATTCCTTGATGATATTAAGGATCTTGGATTCAGCATGGCTTTCAAAGGCGGACTGTCCTTCAACCTTGAAGACGTACAGGTACCTCCTGCCAAAGCAGAACTGGTTGATAAAGCAAATAAAGAAGTTGAGGAAGTGCTGGGTAACTACAATATGGGTTTCATTACCTATAATGAGCGTTACAATCAGATCATTGATATCTG
The DNA here is from genome assembly GCA_026391975.1 of Bacteroidota bacterium. GTDB lineage: Bacteria > Bacteroidota > Bacteroidia > AKYH767-A > 2013-40CM-41-45 > JAPLDB01. The sequence goes on from JAPLDB010000033.1 coordinate 14,466, forward strand.
GACACGCACGAACTCTCGTATTACAGACACGCTGATGAAACAGATCAGCACTGACAAGCAGGGATTCAATTCCATTTACATGATGCTTGACAGCGGTGCGCGTGGATCTAAAGAGCAGATTCGTCAGCTTGGAGGAATGCGCGGACTGATGGCGAAACCACAGAAGAGCGGAAGCAGCGGAGGAGAAATTATCGAGAACCCGATCCTTTCCAATTTCAAGGAAGGTCTTTCGATCCTCGAGTACTTCATCTCTACACACGGTGCACGTAAAGGTCTTGCCGATACTGCGTTGAAAACAGCTGATGCCGGTTACCTTACAAGACGTTTGGTTGACGTGTCTCAGGATGTAATTATTACAGATGAAGATTGCGGAACACTGCGCGGTCTTGCTGAGACAGCATTGAAAAACAATGAAGATGTAGTTGAATCATTATACGATCGTATCCTGGGTCGTGTAGCTGTCCATGATATTTACCATCCGCAAACCAATAAGCTTATTATCGGAGCAGGAATGGAGATCAAGGAAGAAGTTGCTGACCTGATCGAAAACTCTCCAATTGAAACTGTAGAGATACGTTCCGTACTTACCTGCGAATCACTGAAAGGTGTTTGCGCAAAATGTTATGGAAGAAATCTTGCTACAGGACGATTTGTTGAGCGTGGTGAAGCAGTTGGTGTTATTGCTGCACAGAGTATTGGTGAGCCTGGTACACAGCTTACTCTCCGTACATTCCACGTGGGTGGAACAGCAAGTAAGTCAGTTACTGAAAGCGGCCTGAAGGCGAAGTTTGCCGGCAAGGTTGAATATGAAGATCTGAAAACAGTTAAGGCAAAAGAAGGAACAAAAGAATTTGATGTAGTAATTGGCCGTTCCGGCGAGGTTCGCATCAGTGATGTGAATACCGGTGCAGTACTGACTACGTCAAACATTCCTTATGGCTCCAAGCTTTATATAAAGAATCATTCAAAAGTGGAGAAGGGCGACCTGATCTGCGATTGGGATCCGTACAATGCAGTAATCCTTTCAGAAGTTGCAGGTAAAATTGCTTTCGACAGTATTGAAGAAGGCGTTACCTATCGCGAGGAAAGCGATGATCAGACCGGTTATAAGGAAAAGGTGATTATCGAAACACGCGATAAGACAAAGAATCCTTTGATCAAGATCATGGGTGAAACCAAGGAAATGATCAAGGGTTATAACATCCCTGTAGGTGCGCACATAATGGTGAGCATCGGACAGAAGATCAAGGCAGGAGATGTGCTAGTAAAGATCCCTCGTATGGCGGGCAAGAGCGGTGACATCACCGGTGGATTGCCACGCGTTACTGAGTTGTTTGAAGCACGTAATCCAAGTAACCCTGCTGTGGTTTCTGAAATTGATGGTATCGTATCTTATGGAGGCATCAAGCGCGGTAACAGAGAGATCATTGTTACCTCACGCGATGGCGAAACAAAGAAATACCAGGTTGCATTGTCGAAACACATCCTTGTACAGGATAACGATTTCATCAAGGCAGGTGATGCACTCAGCGATGGGGCTATTACTCCGAATGACATCCTTGCGATCAAGGGACCAAGCATGGTGCAGGAATACCTCGTAAACGAAGTACAGGAAGTATACCGTTTGCAGGGTGTGAAGATCAACGATAAGCACTTTGAGGTTATCGTTCGTCAGATGATGCGCAAGGTGATGATCGAGGATCCGGGCGATACAATGTTGCTTGAAAAAGAATACGTGGATCGCGTTGAGTTTATCAAGGAAAACGATGAGATGATGGATAAAGTGGTGGTGATCGAGCCGGGTGATTCAGCAGAATTGAAAGCCGGACAGATTATTACGCTCCGTAAATTCCGCGAAGAGAACTCTATGTTGAAACGCAAAGACGCCACGCCGATCGAGGCACGTCCTGCAACACCTGCTACATCCTCACCGGTGTTACAGGGGATCACACAGGCATCATTACATACGAAGAGCTGGATCTCTGCAGCATCATTCCAGGAAACCACGAAGGTGCTGAATGAAGCGGCAGTAAACGGCAAGGTAGATGAATTGCTCGGACTGAAGGAGAATGTAATCGTTGGTCACTTGATTCCGGCAGGCACAGGCTTGAGGGATTATGAGAAGATCATCGTTGGTTCACAGGAAGAGTATGACTTATTGATGGCTTCGAAGAAGGAAGAAGAATTCGCGAAGTAATCTCATCGATCCCGATAGCTATCGGGAACGAATCAGGTACGAAAATACGAAGTACGAATTCGTAAAATAATAGAAGGGCTGCTGAAAGGCGGCCCTTTTCTTTGCGGGCCTCACCCCAGCCCTCTCCAAAGGAGAGGGTGTTAAATCCTGCAATGAAATTTAATTTTGTATCAGCTTAATGGTTCAGTTTGCCAATGGTCAGTTTAAACTTGAGGTTTCATTTTGAAACCACAAATGGTATTGTATTGCTGTTTTGGAGTAGTCATTGCGAGGTACGAAGCAATCTTTTCAAATTACCTCTGAGATCTTTTCAAAAATTCTTCTAACTTTGGTGTACCAACAATGAAGAAGTTTCTCCTCCTTCTTTTTTTGAATTCTGCATTCTGCATCGTGCATTGTACATTATGTTTTGCACAAAATCCCGGAGAGTGGGTTTGGCTGCATGGTGATAGCATTACGAACAATCCCGGCAATTTCGGAACACAGGGAATTCCAAGTCAATCCAATGAACCGCCTTCACTTTATGCAGCATGCCAATGGACTGATCTAAGTGGAAATTTTTGGTTGTTTGGTGGTGTTCAAGGGTCTGGGGTGCAATATGGTGATCTATGGAAGTATGATCCAATCTCAAATGAATGGACCTGGATAAAAGGTTCTGGTATTGCAAATGACACAGGTTACTACGGTATTCAGGGCGTAGCTTCTCCGGCAAACAGACCACCTGATATTTCTTGGGGAGCGTTTTCATGGACTGATTTAAATAATAATCTGTGGATGTTTGGGGGAATTGCTTCCGGATATCGCATTCATAGTGATTTATGGAAATATAATATTTCAAGTAATGAATGGACATGGGTGAAGGGACCTCATGCGGCCAATCAGCCGGCTGTTTATGGAACGCAGGGGATGCCATCTCCCACAAATAATCCCAATGGTCGGCAAGAGGTAACTACCCGATGGGTTGACAGTACGGGTAATTTATGGTTGTTCGGGGGCTGTGGAATTGGACTCACCAATCTCAATGATGTATGGAAATATGACATTCTTACAAATGAATGGTCTTGGATGAAAGGCTCACAATACTCGAATGACCAAGCAATTTATGGTGTTCTTGGAATTGAAAACAGCAGCAATACTCCTGATGGACGGTATGCCTGGAGCGGATGGAAAGATAATGCAGGAAATTTTTGGTTGCTTGGCGGATTGGATAGCTTATCGGTAAGAAATGACTTGTGGCGGTTCAGTCCCAATACGAATAATTGGACATGGATGAATGGAAGTAGCGTTGCAGGAACATTAGGAACCGATGGCACGAAATGCATCCTTGGAACTTTGCATTTTCCAAGTGCTACAACTGAATCCCGTTCTGTTTGGACGGATCCGAATGGAGATTTTTGGATTCGTTGCTGGGGATATACCTACTTCACTTCCCTGTGGAAGTACTGTGTAGACAGCAACGAATGGATGGTCGTCAATGGCGATTCTGTTTACAGTAATTATGGAAGATGGGGAGTAAAAGGAGTATCAGATCCTTCAAACATGCCACCAGGGTTGCTGGGTGCAATGAGTTGGTCAGATAGCAATGGTCACCTTTATATGTTTGGAGGAGAAGGCGGACCCTGGTACAACACTTTATGGATGTATACGATAGATCCCTGCTGCGGGTCTTGTTCTCAATTTTCACCAGTACAAAGTTTTTCTGTGAGTGATTCAACCATATGTCCAGGAACTTGTATTGACGTCAATAATTTTTCTCAATCATACACGTCCTATCATTGGATTTTTTTTCCTGGAGGAAGTCCTTCAACTAGTAGCGATTTCAATCCCCAGAATATTTGTTACAATACTCCAGGAAGTTATGGCGTAACGCTAATAGCAACAAGATGCAATGGTACTGATACGCTAACACTGAATAATTATATCACCGTTTTTCCGCAGCCATCATCGCAAGCAATCACCCAAAGCTACGATACGCTTTTTGCAATTGCAGGAACCGGAACCTATCAATGGTATTTCAACAACAACATCATCAGTGGAGCAACTGATTATTTTTATGTAGCACCGGCAAGCGGAGATTACAATGTTGTTGCAACGGATACGAATGGATGTGAAGTTGAAGCTGCGATTTTCAATGTTACTGCGGGCCTCACCCCGGCCTTCACCGAAGGAGATGGAATTAATCTCTACCCGAATCCGGTTACTGATAAATTGATGCTTCATTACTCACAAGCCACAAATGGAACATCTCCGCAAGGAGTCCTTCGGACCTATGAAATTTCGATTTACAATATGGTGGGAGAAATAGTTTATTCGGTTGTTGACACCAGACGTCGATCAAATGGGAATAAGGAAGTAGACTGTCGTCTTCTTCCATTAGGTGTGTACTGGCTGGAGGTATCTTCGAACGATAATATTTTTCGGGCAAAATTCATAAAACAATGAAATGAATATTATTCCCTCCCTTTGGGTGGGTTAGGGTGGGCCTCTGTTTAGAAAATATTCCCGACCTTCACACTCCAATTAAAAACCAACAATGGATCAAAATCAAAACCCCAACAACCAGCTCAATATCGAACTCAGCGAAGAAGTAGCGGAAGGAATTTATTCCAACCTGGCAATCATCACTCACAGCAACTCAGAATTCGTAGTTGACTTTGTAAAGGTGATGCCCGGTGTTCCCAAAGCAAAGGTGAAGGCGCGAATCCTATTGACACCTCAGCATGCAAAGCGTTTGCTGGCTGCTTTACAGGATAACGTTCAGAAATTTGAAGCTGCACACGGAACGATCAAGCAGACGGAAGGATTCGGAATACCGATGAACTTCGGAGGGCCGACGGCGCAGGCGTAGTACGAAACACTTTGTTTGGTTCGAACCACCGTGTGACTAATTGCCCATCTGCACATTGGCATATATGCATATAATCCGATGTGCAAATTTGCGAATGAGCAGCCTTACCAATTATTATGTAAGTTCAATTTCATCGATCACTTTCCCTCAATTGCATTTACAATTTCCTCGCTGAATGGTTTTGACTTAGAGCGGAAGCGGTGAACAAGTTTTCCGTTTTCATCGATAAGGAATTTTTCAAAGTTCCATTTGATGTCTCCTGTAAAATCAGGATTGGTTTGTTCTGTGAGCCATTTGAAAAGCGGGTCGATGTCGTCTCCCTTTACGGAAATCTTACTCATCATCGGGAAAGTCACATTGTATTTACTTGTGCAAAAGGCTTTAATCTCTGCATTGGTAACGGGTTCCTGGTGCATAAAGTTGTTTGCGGGAAATCCGATCAGGACTAATTTGTCTTTGTACTTTTCGGAGAGCTTTTGGAGGTCTTCGTATTGATATGTAAATCCGCATTCAGAAGCGGTGTTCACGATCAGGATTTTTTTGCCTTTGTATTGACTCAGGTCAATGGCCTTTCCGTCAATTGAGATCGGGGTGAAATCATAAACGGTAGTATCTTTTGTGAAAAGAAGAAGGAAAATAAGGAGAAGAGGTTTCATTGGGTCTGTTTTGGCAAATGTAACAAGGGAGATGATAATTTGTTCAGTAAGAACATTTAAAATCCCAAAGCAGCCGGTAACCACAGAGGCCACAGAGGTTCACAGAGAAAACAAGCAGCCGATCATAAGCAATCATTGAATTCCGATTGATAAATATTCTTAAATCTTATGAGGAATAGCCGAACCGTTTCAGCGAGTTTTCTTTCTTGCGCCAGTCTTCCTCCACTTTGACATAAAGTTCCAGAAATACTTTTTTGCCAAGGAACTTTTCCATGTCCTTGCGGGCAGCTGTACCAACTTTTTTCAATGCCTCCCCCTTATGTCCGATAATGATTCCTTTTTGTGAAGTGCGCTCAACAAAAATGATGGCGCGGATCTTTACGAGGGTTTTGTCATCTTTAAATTCTTCTATGCCTACTTCAGTAGAGTAAGGGATTTCCTTATCGTAGAACAGAAAAATTTTCTCACGAATCATCTCAGCCGTAAAAAATCTTTGGGTGAGGTCAGAGAGGTTTTCCTTACTGAAGAATGGAGGAGATTCCGGAATAATTTCAAGCAACGCTTCTACAATTTTATCAGTATTGAAATTATTGAGTGCAGAAACAGGGATCACAGCATGCGGCTTGATCGCTTTCTTCCAGCCATGGATGAGTTTGTTGATCTCATTCTGTGTTGAAAGATCCACTTTGTTGATGATGACAATAACCGGAACCTTGATTTTCTTCAATTGCTCAACCAGCGATTCATCGAGATATGCTTCTGTGAGGTCATTGATGACCAATACGGCATCTGAATCAGCCAATGCGGACTCCACAAAATCCATCATTTTCTTATGAAGCAGGTAATGGGGCTCAAGGATTCCGGGGGTATCAGAAAAGACTACCTGGTAGTCATCGGCATTCAGGATGCCTTTGATGCGGTGGCGGGTGGTTTGGGCTTTTGGGGTTACAATACTGAGTCTTTCACCCAGTATCTGGTTCATCAGGGTTGATTTACCGACGTTGGGCTTGCCTACAATACTTACGAAACCGGATTTATGGGCCATTGGATAAGTCAATTCTTGAGATGAGTAAAAAGCAATTTCACGCAAAGGCGCAAAGTCCGCTAAGTTATTCCTTTGCGTGCTTTGCGCCTTTGCGTGATCTTTTGAAAATTAGGTAGCGGGGGCCAGACTCGAACTGACGACCTTTGGGTTATGAGCCCAACGAGCTACCAACTGCTCCACCCCGCACTATATCTTGATTTTTGAATCTTTTTCTAAGGAACTTGATTTTTTTTGAGGTCGCAAACGTACATGATTTTTTCAAATAACAACCAATATTTTTTAAAATCATTTATATGCTAATAATCACATATTATCTATAAAAACCATAAGAAAACAACGGAATTTCCTCCACCAAAACACTTCGTATGCCTCTTATGTTTTACAAAATAATCGCCATCCTTACTCCACCCCAATTGTGCGAATCTCCGCTGCTAAATTCCCTGGTCAGGAAGGACTGAAAATATTCGAGGTTAATTTTTCCAATGTTAAAGACGATTCCGAGATTATTTTGAAGAGTTAGCCGTATTAAGTCGCCGGAAGAAATTGTGTACTCGCTATTGCGGTTGAATAAGCCCCCCTGCAGCGTCGCATCATAACCGACTGCGCTGATCATTGGCTGGTCATAAAAATGAATCCGGAATATTTTTCTTTTCCCGGGTAATTGAAATGGTGAATCAAAATATCCGGCCATTGCAACAATCCCCATCGAGATTTTATCATTTAATGTTCCTGCACGGACCTCTCCGCAGCCATTCAGGAGAAAAAAATTATTCGTAAATATTTTCTTTTCAAAATCAACCTGGTAATTCAGCGCTAAATCATTTTTTATTTGATGCTGCCAGCCGAGTGGAAGAAAATTTCCTGTCCGGCGATGAATAGATGTTTGTGTCTCCTTTCCTCCTGCGGAACTGCCAATTACTCCTGCCGATATTGAAGAAGAGAATCGTTCATTCTTTATTGTGTCAACTGCTATTAAAAATGTTTTCATGAGGAGGACGCCTGAGTAAGGGCGATTACCATAAAGCACTTCGTTATGACGAATACTTGTCGGAGTATAAACGTCCTGCTCAAGGGAAACTCCAAATTTTATTTTTACTTTTTTCGGATGGACCAGGATTGTTGAAAGCGGAAATTTATTTAATGCAGGATGGACTAATTCAAGATTGACTCCCTGGGAATAATACCAGTCAGCAGCGGAGAAAAAATCATTTTCATAATGTATGCGAAAATATTTTTCACCTTGAATATTTCTGAAGGAAGCGGTGTTGTCAATGGCCTGTGCCCGACAACTTAAGGAAAAGCAAAAAAGAAAAGCAGTAAAGCAAATGGGACGTTTTCGCATGACTGATATACGAAAACAATCCCAGTGCAGATTTAATAGTTTAACAATTCTCCCATCACTTTTGCCACTTTTTCCGCATTTGGAATCATGGCCGCCTCAAGAGTTGAATTCAATGGAATTGCAGGTAGGTTTTCGGAGCCAATGACTCTCACGGGTGCATCCAGTGACTGAAAACATTCATCAGAGATTTTGCCTGCCAGCGCCTGAGCGAAGGAATTATTCAGGACCTCTTCAGTTACCACAAGGCAGCGGTTGTGTTTCCTTACCGATGCAAAAACGGTTTCATAATCAACAGGAGCAAGGGTTCTTAAGTCAATAATTTCAACTCTATCCGGTAAATTCTTTGCCGCATTCTTAGCCCAGTAAACACCCATGCCGTACGTGATGACAGTGAGAGTAGTTGATTTACTCCCAGGCTCCCTTTCACCAGTTCTCCCATTCTTCGTCAGAGCGGGGGAAGGGGAGAAGGGGAGAGAAACAGCCTGAACGATCCTGGCTTTCCCGAATGGAATAACATAGTCTTCATCAGGCTCAACGGTTTTTGCATCTTCTGTTCCTTTGATCTTGCTCCAGTACAATCCCTTATGCTCAAGAATCACACACGGATTTGTATCGTAATATGCTGCTTTGATAAGACCCTTCAAATCGGCTCCTGTGCTTGGATATGCAATCTTAATTCCGCGGATGTTAGTAAGAATGCTTTCTACACTTGATGAATGGTATGGACCACCGCTACCGTAAGCGCCGATTGGAACACGAATGATACAGCTCACAGGCCATTTTCCGTTGGTGAGATAGCAACTGCGCGCCACTTCTGTAAATAACTGATTCAACCCGGGAAATATATAATCGGCAAACTGAACTTCAACAATTGGCTTGAGACCTACGGCACTCATTCCAACTGTACTTCCAATAATAAATGCCTCCTGAATCGGCGTATTGAAAACACGGTCATCGCCGAATTTTTGTGCAAGTGTTGCTGCTTCACGAAATACGCCGCCCAACCTTGCGCCTACATCCTGTCCATAAAGCAGACATTCCTTGTGTTTCTCCATCAGTTCTTTCACAGCGAACAATGCACAGTCAACCATCACGGTTTTCTCTTTTCCTTTTGGTTCACGTTCACCTTTTTCCGCGGTTATTGGAGTAGGGGAGAAGTCGTGGGTAAACAGATCTTCCGGACGAGGGTCTTCTGCTTTCAATGCTCTTTCAAAATCTGCTTTCACCAATAAGGCAGCCCGCGTTTCAATTACAGCAAGATTTTTTTCTTCATATCCAGCAGAAAGGAGCATCTTTTTAAACTTCGGAAGGGGATCACGCTTCATATCTTCTTCGAGGTCGTGACGATACCATTCACGCCGTACTCCGCTTGTATGATGTGCCAGTAAGGGAACCTTAGCATGAATCATCATCGGCCTTCTTTCGATGCGGATGATATCTAAAACCTCTCTTACTGTTTCGTAACATTTATAAAAATCAGTTCCATCAATAGAGCGCACTTCCATTCCCTTGAATCCTTTTGCATATTCGGGAGCATCCATGGCGCGCACTTCCTTTGAATGTGCTGAGATATCCCATTCATTGTCCTGGATGAAATAAAGGATCGGCATTTTCTTCAGCACTGCCATCTGGAAGGCCTCGCTTACTTCGCCTTCTGTAACAGAACCATCACCCATTGAACACACTACGACCGGTTTGTCCTTTATTTTTTTGTCGTCTATGCCAAGTTTTTCCCTGTACTGAATTCCCATTGCAATACCTGTTGTCGGAATTGCCTGCATGCCTGTGGCCGATGACTGATGAGGGATTTTCGGCATGTCATCCCGTCTCAAAGAAGGATGGCAATAATAAGTTCTTCCTCCTGAAAAAGGGTCGTCACGTTTGGCAAGTAACTGAAGCATCAGTTCATAAGGCTTCATGCCGATTCCAACCAAGATACTGTCGTCGCGGTAATATGCAGAAAGAAAATCCTGTGGTTTCAGTTGTAAGCCAAGTGCCAGCTGAATGGCCTCATGTCCGCGGGAACATGCATGGACATATTTGGCGGTGATCTGCGATTTTTCCTCGTACAGATCGCTCATGGCACGTGCAGTACACATGAGTTCGTAGGCTTTTAATAGAACGCTTTCGTCTATGCCGGTTTTCGATTTTTCAGCGGTTTGCATACGGGCGTAAATGTATGATATCTCGACGAAGTACGAATGGGAATACGAAAATACGAATATAGGATGATCTCAACGAAGTACGAATGGGAATACGAAAATACGAATGAAAAGTATTGGTTAGCTCTAGGAAGTATTAAAGGGGATACTAATGTACAAGTCAATATACAGGCCCATTGGTAATTACCTATTACATCTTACATCTTGTTTATTACCTCCGGTGCGTTGGGTATCTCGCCTGCGGGTATGAATTTCAGACTGCTTGTATTGACACAGTGCCTTGTATTCTTTTCCGTGAATTCTTCGCCTTCGAAAACGTGGCCGAGGTGCCCGTTGCAATTACTGCAAACGATTTCAATTCTATGTCCGTCAGCATCAGTGATACGTTTTACAGCGCCTGGGATTTCATCATCGAAACTTGGCCAGCCGCAATGGGAATCAAATTTATCCTTGCTTGAATAGAGAGGAGCATTGCACCTGCGGCAGATGTACATGCCTGCATCTTTCTTGTTGGTGTATTCACCGGTGTAGGGAGCATCGGTTCCTTTGCGGAGGAGGACGCGTTCTTCGGCGGGGGTGAGGTTGTTGTATTCCATGATGCAAAGTAAATCAATTTGAAGATGTGTAGATTTAAAAATTTGAAGATGTGTTGATTTGAAGATGAGTTGATTTGAAGATTTGAGGATGTGAAAATTTGAAGATTGGAATTCCGTAGTACTAAGACGTAGCATTTTTATTCAAATTTTACTTTGGAATAGGGTTAGGTTGCTACGAAGTATGCAGTGAACAAATTAAACCCGATAGTAGCGAAAAGCCCGCACAGCGTGGGATTGCGGTCTGGCCGGACTTGCAGCGGATAGCGGGCAGACTGGATACTTGGAACCAACTGTACCTTTTCCAAAATTTTTTTAAAATGGATTTCAAATATGTCATTTGTAGTAACGTTAATGTTACATAATCAATCAATGATAGAAAAAGATTCTACGTCACATTTTAAACCCATGTACTATGAATCGCAACGTTGTAATTGCAGCAGCATTGCTGCTGATTTCCATCACTGCACTTGCAGGTGAAACAAAAAATGGCAGGGATCAGAGCACCGGTAATTTTTCGATCGGTACGCGAAATACAATCAGCATGTTCAATGATGATGCTGCTATCGGTAAAGGGATAGGAGGGCAGTTTCGGTTTCAGTTTATGGATAAGTTGAATTCGGAGTGGTATGCGGATTACATTCCGTCACAGACAAAAATCACGCATCGTGATGATTATCACATCGGATGGAGTTTGATGTACTACTTCGGGAAAAATGTTCGTTTTGATCATGTTTTGCAGCCTTATCTGATTGCCGGTCATTGCTTCGATTACAGCGTGGTAAGTCAGGTGGGCAATCATAAAAACAATGCAGACCGCTTCAGCAGTGCAACACAGGCAGGACTTGGTACGCACTTCAATATTACAAAGCGGTTCGATTGTTCACTCAGTGCACAGTATATGCTTCATTTCGGAAAAGAGATTGAAACAGATGTTGTTAATGGCGATGGTAAACTTGATATTCACAGAAGCGAATTTGTTAAGCCAGACGGGCATTTGTTGTTTACAATCAGCTTCAATTATAAGTTTGTGAATTTCTTGAATGGGTGGAAAGGTTAAGTCACAAGTCAAAAGTCAAAAGATGAGAACGGACCAGTGAAGGTACAGAAACAGAATTACTTATTAATGAAAGCCCTGGTAGCACAATGGTGTTGCCGGGGCTCATTTTGGATGCCAGATTCAAGGAAGCATTAACTTTTTATTTGGAAGGATTCTCGCCTTTTCAATTTACTTTGCTGTCCCATAATACCAACCTATGAAAAGCAATATCCTCTACGGAATCTCATGCCTCGTTATCCTGGCTGGCGCATGCAACAATCCTTCACAAAAGAAAACCACAGCATCAAACATGAAACCCATCAGCGAGTTGTTTGAAAATTATTATAACGAACATAATCGCTTATTCCCAATGACGGCCACAGGGAACGGAGATAACAGATTCAATGATATCTTTCCCAATGATATCAGCGAAGCATATCGTGATACGTTGAGGCAATATTATCAGAGTTACCTGGACTCTCTGGGTACCTATGACCGTGCAACGCTATCAGAAAATGATCAGACAAGCGATGACATCCTCAAATGGGATTTACAAATGGCACTTGAAGGGTTGAAGTTTAATGATCACCTGATGCCAATCAATCAGTTCTGGAGTAACACCATTACATTTCCGCAATACGGTTCGGGTCAGGGGAACCAACCATTTAAGACGGTAAAAGACTACGATAATTTTCTGAAGCGGATTGACGGCTTCCAAGTGTGGTGTGATACTGCCGTTGTGAATATGAAAAGGGGGATGGCTGCAGGGATGGTTTATCCTAAAATATTGATGGAGCGAGTACTCCCGCAAATGAAGTCAATGATTGTAACGGATGCGAAGCAGAGTATTTTTTATATGCCTGTAACAAACATGCCTAAAGAAATAATTGGGAATGATAAGACCCGTCTGGATAGTGCTTACCAAATTGCGATCAGGGAAAAAATTGTTCCGTCTTATCAAAAGCTGTATGCTTTTATGAAGGATGAGTACATACCAAAGTGCCGTGCAAGTGCAGGTATCAGTGACATTCCCAATGGGAAGGAATATTACAATTTCCTTATCAAATTCTGGACGACTACAAATATGACGGCTGATGAAGTGTTTGATCTTGGTCAGAGCGAGGTGGGTCGTCTCAGAAAAGAAATGGAAAAAATCAAGGAAGAGACAGGGTTTAAAGGTGACCTTAAGGCGTTCTTCACTTACCTGAACAAAGACAAAAAGTTTTTTCCTTTCAACAGTCCGAAGGAAGTGCTTGATTCATTTGAGAATATTCATTCAAAGATGCAGCCTCAGTTGAATAAGCTATTTGATAAAGTTCCAAGGAGTAAATTTGAGATCAGGCAGACTGAAAAATTCCGTGAAGCCAGTGCCAGTGCAGAGTACAACCAGGGAACAGCGGACGGTTCACGGCCGGGGATCTTTTATGTTCCTGTTCCTGATGCAAAGAAGTTCAATACTTTCGGAATGGAAGATCTGTTTTTACATGAAGCAATTCCGGGACATCATTACCAGACTTCACTGCAGCAGGAAAATGATTCGCTTCCGAAGTTCCGTAGGTTTAACTGGTATGGCGCTTATGGCGAAGGTTGGGCATTGTATACTGAATCACTCGGTAAAGAGCTTGGTTTGTATACTGATCCGTATCAGTATTTCGGTGCTTTGAGCGAAGAGATGCACAGGGCAATCCGGCTTGTTGTTGATGCCGGTATGCATACGAAAGGCTGGACGCGTGAACAGGCAATTCAGTTTTCACTCGACAATGAAGGCGAGAGCGAGGAGGCGATTACCTCTGAGATTGAAAGGTACATGGCCATTCCCGGTCAGGCATTGTCATATAAGGTCGGCCAGTTAAAGATACGTGAATTGCGTGCGAAAGCAGAAAAGGAACTGGGTGATAAATTCAACATTGGAAAATTTCATGACGCAGTTCTTGACGGCGGTTGTCTTCCGATAGCAGTGCTTGAACAGAAAATCAACAGTTGGATACTGTCACAAAAATAATTGGCCAATTCTGCTGAACAGCATTATGCAATGCCTTCGTTGAGGCGTTCTGCATTTTCGGCGACCTGCAATGCATCGATCATTTCCTGAATGTCGCCTCCAATAAATGAAGGAAGGTTGTGCATTGTCAGTCCAATCCTGTGATCAGTGATCCTGCTTTGGGGATAGTTATAAGTACGGATCTTTGCAGACCGGTCTCCGGTACTTACCATGGTTTTTCTTTTCTGGGCTATGTCAGCATTGTGCTTTGATAATTCCCTTTCATAAAGTTTGGTCCGCAACATTTGCATGGCAAGTGCCCTGTTGGCAAGCTGGCTGCGTTCTACCTGGCAAACGACAACGATCCCTGATGGTTTATGGGTGATCTGCACCTTGGTTTCAACCTTATTTACGTTCTGACCACCTGCTCCGCCACTTCTTGAAGTTTGCATTTCAAGGTCTGCAGGATTGATCTGCACATCTACTTCATCAGCTTCGGGAAGCACAGCCACAGTTGCTGCTGAAGTATGAACCCGCCCCATGGTTTCGGTATCAGGTACACGCTGTACGCGGTGCACGCCACTTTCGTATTTGAGAATGCCATATACTCCTTCACCTGTGATTTTAATGATGACTTCCTTGTAGCCGCCCATGGTTCCTTCACTGGCTTCCATGAGTTCCGTTTTCCATTTTCTCTTTTCACAATACTTCATGTACATCCGGTACAAATCCCCTGCAAAAATACTTGCCTCATCACCACCTGTTCCGGCCCGTATTTCCATAATGGCATTTTTTTCATCCTCAGGATCAGCAGGAATGAGCATCACTTTAATTTGCTCTTCAAGGATTGTTTTTCTCTTTTCAAGTTCTTCCAGTTCAACCCGCGCCATCTCTTTGAATTCTTCGTCCTTTTCATTCCTAAGCAAATCTTTGGAATGATCGAGATTGCTAATCACATTCTGAAGGTCATGACATTTTTCAACGATCTTCTGCAGTTCTTTATATTCCCTGTTGAGCTGGGCATAACGCTTCATATCCCGCATGGAATCAGCGTTGCTGAGCTCTTTCTCGACATCAGCAAAGCGGGACTTAATTAATTCTAGTTTTTCTAGTAGCATAATTTCTAATTATCCCATCGAATAGCGAATATAATCCAACGAATATACGAATTACGAAATCGCAGTTAATCCTCAACGGGGCTGCAAGATATTTAGATTTAAGTAAATGGCAGGGAATAAAAACAGCCACACTTGATAGCGTGGCTGTTCGTTCCTCCCCTTAAGGGGAGTCCCGATAGCTATCGGGAAGGATGGGCCCTACCTCATCAGGTACATCTTTCCCCAGCCCTTTTTGAAATATTTATCGGCTTCAGATTCGCGGTGCTCGAGGTCGTTTCCGTTGCTAAAATCCGTGTACACTTTATAGATGTAAACGCCATTTGCAAGCTGGTCGCCGAATTCATCTTTACCGTCCCAGGCATAGTCGGTAATGTTCCTGCCAATGTGGATGTTGCCGAGTTCACTTTTCATGATCTCACGTACCACTTTGCCACTCACTGTCATGATCCGGATCTTCATGTGATCAGGCACTTCATTTCCGGTAAGTAAAAAAACGAAGCGGGTTGAAGTAGAGAATGGATTCGGGTAATTCAGGATCTCTGTAATCGTTGATTTATTGATGACCTCAAAAGTGATTCGGTAGTTGTATTTTCCACTTTCGTTTTTTGAACGGTCGGCTGCTTCAACCTCCAGGGTATAAATTCCATCTTCCAGCAGGACAGGATCGAATTCAATCTTACAGCTGTTTTTTGGAAGTACGGCAGGGGTGAATCGCAAATTCGCTGAATAGAACTGATCGATGAAATTGAGCTGAACTTTTGAATTTTGCGACGGTGATTTTAAGTAGACCCGGAAGTTACTTGTATCGTTCAAAGCAAGGAACTTATTTTCATCGTGCAACTGGATCGTAATGTGCGGTTTCCCT
The DNA here is from genome assembly GCA_026391975.1 of Bacteroidota bacterium. Lineage (GTDB taxonomy): Bacteria > Bacteroidota > Bacteroidia > AKYH767-A > 2013-40CM-41-45 > JAPLDB01. Next base: position 30,312 of record JAPLDB010000033.1, read on the forward strand.
GATACGATATCGCCATCAAGAATGTGAATGGCATCAAACGTTACATCAAGTATAGGATTTACAACGTCACGGTTAATGTTGAACTTCACTTCGGCAATATTGTTGAAATGGAATTGCTCCAGCTGATGAATACTTCCGTAAGGATTTGCTTCCACCCATAAACTGTTTTCGCCATACAGCCCGAATGTGCTGTCAATGGCAACACTTGCAGTTAGCGACTGACCGGTTCGCAATGAATCGATCTTATATGTTTTAATATCATGCCTTGCGCGGTTACGGTCATACATGTAGAAACTCATACCTAAACTGTCCATTGGAACATTGCCAATATTATCCACGGCAATACTCAGCTTTATTGTATCTCCTTCCGAAACCGGATTTTTATAAAATGAGTAAAGCCTATTGGCGTTCAGTGCACACTCCGGGGCTTCGTCATAGTATATCTGCCAGCGGTCCATTTGCGGCGGAGTGCGAAGCGGCAGATCCTCAAGGTATGCGCCGAGTTTAAGGAAAGGATACTGGCTGGCGCTGATGCCGCTGAGCGAATAGTCAGGTGTGTTCGTTTGAATGCCTGTTACAAGTGTATCCCATTTAGAGGAATCCTGGTCAAATCCGTAAATGCTTAAGCTTACGCTATCGGCTGTGGCACCACCTTCCAGCGCATGCTCACCCCAATGGAGGTTTGTCCATCGTGTTGCAGGCCCAATGACTTCAGAATAGATATTTCCCTTGTACCATTTGGTTTCAAGTACTTTGTTCAAGGTGACAAGTGAATTTGGTGCACTTCCGAATACAGATGTGTCTGAAGCAAAATTTCCCCGCTGCGTAAAAAAGATAAACGGAAGATTGTCCTGAACCAAACCGGCATTGAAGCCAAGATCGGTGAGTGCTCCAGTAAACGCCGGACTACAGGTAGAGTAAGGGAATGGGAATGCGCTGTATATGACAATGTAATTTCCGGCAGGTACGGAATTAACAAAGGTCTGCATGGCCTGCATCTGAGTAGCATCTCCGCAACGAAAGATGAAATAGTTTTCAGCACGTGCGCGGCATGTATAAACGGTATTGTTGTCGGTGACGCAATCGCCATTTGGATCAGTATATGTATTGGCTTGTCCAACATTGTTATTGCAAGTGTTCCATGGTATCAATGTCAACGAATCGATAACGACTACGTGAACGGAAGGTGTAACTCCGCAGAAATTATATTCCCATGGCTCTCCATTTAAAGTATAACCGGTTGAATTGTATTCGCCGGCGCTTGCAGGGGATCCATAATTTGTAACATCGAGTGATTTTACATTTTGTCCAAACTGGTAAAGTCGTGCAGCGCTGTCCTGGCTTGCATTTTCATACCCGTCTTTGTTGAACTGGAAAAAATGTGCCTGCGACCAGCCCGTTTTGTTTGGAATATAAATGAATGAGCTTTCGTTTTTGTTCACGGTCGTTGTGTCATCATACACACGCCAGTAATAAACTGTGTTTGGCAATAATGAATAGTTTGCAGGAGACCATGATACTACCCCACCGCTTGATTGAATAAAATTAAAGCGATAAAGCGGACTGTGGGTGCCGGCGTCATCATTAAAGTAGGCTGTGTCAATTTCAAATTTATAATTGCGTGTTGTTCCTAATGGATTTGCAGTAGAAGCCTTGAGTGTAACGGTTGAGTAAGGATGAATGGCATATTTAGGCGGATAGATCGGTACTATATCATTGGAATAGATGAAAAGAGAAGTGGTAGCAATATTATTTGAAACATCCTGCATCTCTGGAATGGTATCCGGATCAAGGTCAACTTTGACAGTGAATGCATTGATCCCTGCGCCATTCAGCCCTGCTACTTTCATGTTAACAGAAAGGTCATCCGAATAATAGCAGCGCGGGCGTTTAATTGTGTAGACAGAGTCCACACCATTGGGAAGTTTACGCGTGATGGTAACCTGAAAAGTATCACTTACTGCGCGAGCATAATTCCTTGTTTTAAAATGGATGGAAAATGTATCCATGTCGGCAGTGATTACATCAGGGGTAAAATAAATGTTGCTTTCATCAGCAACAAGATCCGGTTTTGACCAGGAGTTGTAACGAAGCATAGGATCACCCTGGAGCGACATTTCATTTACCACTCTCTTGATTCCTGTATTGCCATTGTAGTTTTCCTGTAAGTTCTGAATCGTATGCTGCATGATCTTACCAATTGGTTCTCCATAATTCCTGTATGCAATATTGTGGTACAATGCTGTATCATACAAGTAGAGGTAATATGCGTCACCGAGTCCGACACTGGCGAGAAAAGCAATAGCAGCTTTTCCTTGGGCCATCACAAACTGTTCACTGTTACTTTGATCTCGTGTGTGAAAGTTTCCTGCGAAACAGGAACTCGCCATGATGATCGGATATTTTCCATAGTTAGTGTAGTTGCTTGGAAGGTCTGTCGCAATGTCAAAGCTGGATCCTGAAGCATGACCGAAAAACAACATCATTGAAACCCCGTTGTCAATTGCATTTTTAATTTGGGCTGTCAATCCGAATTCAACAGGGTCAGGACTGTTTTTATAAAATGATGTCACATGGCCACCATAAAGCGTATCCTGTATTACAGATTTCAAATAATCGAGGTTGTCTCTGAAAGCAGTTTGTTCGGAAGTGTTTTCTCCGCCTCCAAAGTGCAGTACCTCTTTCATCCATGGCTCCGGAGTAGGGGCATTTTGTTTATTTTCATATTCCTTCACCTTGTCGAGATAATCAGTCACATCTGAAGGCCTTGAAGCACTTAGTCGTCCAATTGGAATTGCAGGTTCGAATAGAGAACCATTTACTCCGTAAGCAAGTGCAAGGTCGGATGTAGGATATCCATAAGAAGTTACCTGGCACAAACTCCATAAGCCAGAGTTATTTCTCATGCTGTAAGGCTCAATTGACTTACCGACTAAGAAGATAGACTGTGGCTTTGGAACAGCCCATTTATCAAGGATGAAATGAATGAAGTTGCGAATGGAGCGACCATGGTTCGATATACCGAAGGCAAACTGGTCATACAATTCAGCAGCATCAATCACTACTACACGGTTGTGATTTCCCGTTGTCTGGTTGCGGTAATCTTTATAACCTCCGCCAAGGGTAATTGCATTTTTTAAACCGGCATTGGTAATTATGATGTAAGCAGAATCAACTGCCATACTCTGGATGTTGTTGAATTTACTTGGGCCGGTCTGGCTCGTGTAATTAATTCTTGAAATAGCTGATGTAGGTACAGTTGTAATTCCACCTGATGAAGCAAGCATGCAGAATTTCGGTACGCCGGATCCATCGTTTGGAACAACGGCTTTGACGGTTGAACTGTTCTGTGTCAGGTATATTCTCTTGTGATTGGTTATATCATATAAAACTGTCCCGGTGCCTCCATTGTTGAAATTGGTAAGATCCAAAAAAGTTTTTCCGTTGGAGATATCATCAGGAACGTACATTTTGAATGATGATGCATTTTCCATATCCATCGTATGCGGATATTTAACGGAAAGGTTTACAAATGCAATTCGATTGGTTGGATAGCCATTGCCTTGCGGATAAATGGTATACGTGAAAGGTGTACTTGTATTAGTAAAGAGACCGGGAGCAACCGAAAAATTATTTTTCCTGACCTGGTAGCCGATAAATTGTTCTCTGAAATTAATACCTGGAGCGGATATTGAATAATCCTGCGCATTGTTATTGGAGCCGGTAATGGTAGTGCTGATCTCAAAGTTTGGACCGCCTGCATAAACATTCTGGGTATTGATGCTCTTCTGTGTTGTGGTATTTGCGTCTGATAGAATCGTTCCAACATGTCCTTCTGCATTTACATAGTCCACATCCTGGTCAGGATATCCTACATTGTAAACATATGACTCTTCCAGATATGATTCCTTAATAAAATATGGGAATGCACTGCTGTATTGGGTATCACTGAATGCAGCAAAGCGTTTTCCGGGAGTAGTTGGGCTATAAGTCAAAAAATAAACTGCAGTGTCGGTAATGAGACTATAATTTGGGTTTGGCTGCCATGTGCTGTCTTCGTAAAGTTGTTTGTCGAACCAACCGGTATTGTGCTCACCATAAAATTCGATGTAATCGTTAGGAGGGTTTAGAAAGCCGTTGTTATTCTCATCATAGACGTAGATATACTGTTCTTCGCCCTTCGCCCAGATCTGTATATTAGAAACAGACCAGTTGGTAGATGCAACGCCTCCCCATGCCATATTTTGTGCTGTAAGGCGATAAATACCGTCTTGCCATACTTTCACTTTGTAATATTCCTGGGAGATGTTGATCCAGGAGTTTTCATACGTCTGTGCGGAGACGGCAGAAGCAGAGATCAGCAGCGCACAGAACAAGTAAATTTTTTTCATCCGGTTTTGGTTTTGGTATGTCATCCCGATGTTATTTCGTGATGGCAAGAAACTGCGAGGTTGTTTTATTTCTTTTCGGTTGTTGCTTTATGCTTGTAGATATCAAGTTTCAGAGAGAACACGTTAGAATATAGCGTTTCCTGGCTGCCGATATTGGTAAGGGCATAATCAATGGTAAGATTTCTCAACTTGATGCCGATACCCATGTTAGGCTGGAAGATTGTTGACTTTGCGCCTTCCTGGTCTTTCACCTGCTGGATGTTGTTTACACCGCCGCGCAGGAAAATAAAATTATCATATCCGATCTCAAGACCAAGGTGCGGATCAACACTGATGGGATTGCTGCTGATAACAACATTTCGCTGGCCGTCGAAGGTCATATCAAAGTCAATTTCAGGTAAAACACTGAATTTTTTGCCGATATTTATTTTGTACCCGGCGCCAAGTATCAGTTTCGGCAAAGTAAGTTCTGTGGAGTTTTTTGGAATTTCATTGTCTGTAGTGCTGAATACGCCGGCAATTTTATCAGTGTTGAATGTCCAAGCATTAAAAGTGGTGGTGATATCTTTTCCCATCAATCCAAATTGCCAGTTGCCTCTGTCATATTGAGCACCGAGGTCAAGTCCGAAACCCCAGGAGTGTGCGAAGTCGCCGGCTGTACGGTGAATTACTTTTACAGAACCACCATATCGTAATCCAGCAATTTTGCTTTGCACTGCATAGGAGAGCATGAATGCATAATCGGCTGCTGAGAAGGATTTCAGCTTGTCATAGTCGATATTTCCGGAGGCATCAATAAGCTCCGTGGTGTCAGGAATATCGTCTACCGCAAAACGGATAAATGAAAACGCCAAAGCGCGTGTGGCATCTACTTTTGCAACGAGTCCGAGGTATTCGTATTTGGCAATGCCGGCAAAATATTCGCTGTGCATACCCATGGCCTGAACGCTCCCCTTCACAAGCGAGAGTCCGGCAGGATTCCAAAAGGCTGAGGAGGCGTCATTCACTGAAGCCGTTTGTGCATTGCTCATTCCGAGCCCGCGGCCACCAACGCCAATTGATAAAAACTCATTGCTGTACTTGGGCGCCTGCGCAAATGCAGTTTGTGTGAGCAATGTCAGCGTTGTAAAAAAAAGATTTGATAATTTCATTGGTGGGTTGTAGGTTAAAGGTGAATGGTTTTTAGCGTAACCATTAACGAATAACAAAGGTTTTTATTTGAGTCGTGTAAAGGTAAAATTATAATGACGCCGATGATTCCGGTTTTGGTAAATCTCAAATTTGGATGGGTGAAACACTATTTAGCAATGGGTAGAAATATTGAA
>JAPLDB010000041.1 GCA_026391975.1 Bacteroidota bacterium
AAAGTCATTGCAAATGACGGGGAGTCCGTTGGAGAGAAAAGTTCCGGAATCGAAGCGCATGCTTCCTGAATTACCCAGGCTTATTCCGCTTTGTAAACTCCAGCTGCCGGATCCGGAAAAGCGCAGGTCGGTTCCGGATCCCTGGCCTTGCAGAACCACACCGTAGGTATTGATTATGTTCCCTGCAGTGGAGGAGAGCAGGTAAATGTCACCGAGCACAGCCCAAATCAAACTGTTGTTAAGTATAAGTGATCCATAGAGGTTCAGCCTGATATTGGAGGTGCTGTATAAAACTGGGGCAATTGCAGCACTCCAGTCCATGGTATTGCAATAAATGGTCGGGACATTAATTTTTACGCTGTCACCTGCAGTCGGAAAAGAATTGGCATCGACCACACTATTGTAAACCTGGGACGGGACGCAGCTGCCCCCGGCTCCGCCGCTGATTGTCGACCAGTGATTCAAATCGTTCCAGTTACCGGTGCCGCCCACCCAAAACAAATTTTGCGGAGCTGGCGCATTGATGGTGATGCCGGTTACATTGCCACCATTTACACTGTTGTTGGCAATGAATGTTGCACCGCCGGCACCAGTGATGCCCTGCAGCAGTACATAATTAAGCGTAACTGTTCCTGTAGGTTTGCTGATGGTTGCATTTCCTCCTGATGTAATGGATGTTAAGCCGTTGCAATTGCCGTCTGCCTGGAACAAACTGTTCACCGTGACGTTGACGTTGTTATAGATTGAAATCGCCTGTCCGGGGTTGTTGCAGATTAATGTATCGAATGTATTTCCATCTCCGCCGATGCTGCAGGAGGTTCCGGGCATGATGACCTTGTTAAAAGTATTGCCGGTTCCGGAGATGAAATCTGTTGCAGTCGACATGGTAACATTCCTGAAAAAGCTTGAAGTAGCAGCAATCCAGGAACATTGCACGTCACGAAAAGTGCAGCCATCATTATACAAATCATCGATAGATCCACAAACGACATCTCGGTAAATTCTGCCCACCCCTCCACTGAAAGAATTGCTGGTAATAAAAGTACTATCGGCATCTAAAGTAAGGAGTGATGTATTTGAAACGTTCCAGCTACTACCACAGACAATGGTTGAAGTATCAAGCATTATGGATGTAGATGCGGACGCGTTGATATAAAAGCTGCCGCAAGAGATGGGGAATCCATTGGAGAGAAAGGTCCCTGAATTGAATTGGATGGTCCCTGAGATCCCTAGGCTGATTCCGTCTTGTAAACTCCAGCTGCCGGATCCGGAAAAGCGCAGGTCGGTTCCGGATCCCTGGCCTTGCAGAACCACACCGTAGGTATTGATTATGTTCCCTGCAGTGGAGGAGAGCAAGTAAATGTCACCGAGCACAGCCCAAATCAAACTGTTGTTAAGTATAAGTGATCCATAGAGGTTCAGCCTGATATTGGAGGTACTGTATAAAACTGGGGCATTTGCAGCGCCGCTCCAGTCCATGGTTTTACAATTTGTAATCGTTGAATCCAGGTAAACGGTGTCACCCGAAGCAGGAAACGAGTTTGTATCAAAGTAGACATCATCCGTCGGGCTTGGAATAGTAACATGAAATACCGTGCCGCCACTTGCCGTAGCCCAGTGTGCCGCATAGTCACTCCATGCTCCTGTTCCGCCGACCCAATAATAATTGGAAGCCAATAGGGGAGAAGAGCAGATGAAAATAATAATGAATGAGAGGTTTAGAATTTTTTTCATGAGAAAAGAGTTTAAGTGAATGAAAAATAAAAAGTACGCTCAAAGGTTAGGACGAAAATGTTAAAATGCAAATAAAATCTTCTGGTCTCTTATCCCTTCAGCCAGCTGCCCTTATTTTAATGATCACACTTTTAGAAACCGGCGTATTGCTCTTATCTGCCGTAATATTAATCGGTACCAGCACATTTGTTTCAGGAAAATAAGTTGCTGTGCATTGTTCTGGAATGTTGTATTCAACAACTATGAATTTATGCGCAATCCGTTCAATGCCACCTTCGCAATTGAAGATGTCAACCACATCGCCTGCTTTCAGATTTTGCTTAGCAATGTCTTTTGCGTTCATAAAAATAACTCTCCGCTCATTGAGTACTCCACGATATCGGTCATTTAATCCGTAGATCGTTGTGTTAAACTGATCATGACTGCGGATGGTCATCATCAGGAATTCGTTAGGTGCAAGTTTAACAGGATGGATTTCGGAAATGTTGAATTGTGCTTTGCCTGTTAAGGTTGTAAATGTTTTATCCCGCGAAGCATTTGGAAGGTAAAAGCCGCCGGGCTTGCGCACGCGTTTGTTGTAATCGCTAAAACCAGGGATCGTTTTTTCAATATCATCCCTTATCAAATCATAATGTGAAAGATAGTTATCCCAATTCACTTTTGATTTATGGCCCATCACTGCTTTGGCAAGGCGCGAAACAATTACGGGTTCACTTAGCAGGTTTTCGCTAACAGGGTTCAGGTTTCCTTTTGAAGACTGAATTACACCCATGCTGTTTTCAGTGGTTACAAATTGCTCTTCGCCATTGACTACGTCTTTGTCACTTCGTGCAAGGCAGGGCAGGATGATGGCTTCTTCTCCATGAACAAAATGGCTGCGGTTCAGTTTGGTGGAAACATGTACAGTAAGTTTGGTTTTGCGTAATGCTTCCGCAGTAAAAAGCGTATCCGGTGTTGCAGAAAGAAAATTGCCTCCCATGGCGAAAAAAACTTTGGCGCTTCCATTGTTCATGGCATAAATGGATTCTACGGTGTCGTATCCCGGCTTTCTTGGAGGATCAAAACCAAATACTTTTTGAATTGCATCGCAGAATTTTGCAGATGGTTTTTCATAAATGCCCATCGTACGGTCTCCCTGCACATTGCTGTGTCCACGCACCGGGCATGTGCCGGCACCGGGTTTGCCAATACTTCCTTTCAATAAAAGGAGGTTCACAATTTCTTTTATTGAATCGACAGCGTTTTTATGTTGTGTCAATCCCATGGCCCAACAGGCGATGATTTTCTTTTTGTGCTTAAGCATTTCAACTGCCTGCTTAATTTCTGCAGATGAAATACCGCATTGCTCACTCAGCTCATTTAAGTTTTGTTTTTTCAAATGAGAAATAAATTCATCGTATCCGGTTGTATGAGAAGAAATAAATTCATTGTCGAATACACTGCCCGGATTTTTTTCTTCCTCTTGAAGCAGAAGCATTTCAATTGCTTTCAGCAAAGCCATGTCGCCGTTGATTTTTACCTGAAGAAACAGATCTGTAAGTGAAGGTTTTATTCCAAGGACGCCTTTGATCGTTTGCGGATTGTTAAAGCCAATGAGCCCGGTTTCTTTGAGTGGGTTTACTGAAATAATGACACATCCGTTTTCTTTCGCCTTCTGCAAAGCTGATAACATGCGTGGATGATTCGTGCCGGGGTTTTGCCCAAGAATTATAATAACTTCAGCTTTGTAAAAATCTTCGAGGGTAACTGAACCTTTTCCGATACCCAGTGATTCGGTCAACGCAACGCCACTGGATTCATGGCACATGTTGGAGCAATCAGGAAGATTATTCGTGCCAAACTCACGGGCAAAAAGCTGGTAAAGAAAAGCTGCTTCATTGCTTGTCCGGCCTGAAGTATAAAAAATGGCTTCATCAGGTGAACTCAGTGCATTCAGGTGTGTAGCAATTTTTTGAAATGCAACCTCCCAGCTTATGGGTTGATAATGGGTGGATCCTTTGGGAAGATAAACCGGCTGTGCTACCCTTCCTTTTTTTCCTATTTCATAATCATTTAAAGATGCAAGTTCAGCAACTGAATGCGCTGCAAAAAAATCAGCTGTAAGTGTTTTCGTTGTTGCTTCCTCAGCAATTGCCTTCACTCCGTTTTCGCAATACTCTGCGATGCGGGAACGGTCGTCATCCGGATCAGGCCATGCGCAGCCCGGACAATCGTAGCCGTCTTTTTGGTTGAGTTTGTTCAGCGCTTTCAAACCGCGCGTTACACCCATTTCGGAAAGTATATGGGATGCGCTTTCAATTACCGCCGGAATTCCTGCAGCAACTGTTTTAGGTTTTACCAGCGTGAGGCCGGTGAATCGATTTGGATTTTCAGCTGCAGGAATGTCCTTTTTTTCTTCTTCCATTGTGCAGGCAAAAAAAAATACTGTTATGAATATCTAAAGCAATAAGAGCACAGGATTCACAAAAAAAGTCATTAAATTATATGTCCTTTCAGTGATAACGGCTTTTGATATTGCTGGCCATGCAATTTGCAAATAAAACAGAATATGTCATAACCATCATGTCAATCAGCGTTCGATTTATATCACATCATGCGGGCTTCGTGTCGCTCATCATCTTCAGCTTCTTCTTCAGCAACTCCATTTCTTCTTTTGCTTTGGTAATATTGTCCTCCACTTCTTTCAGCAATCCTCCCATATTTTTTGAGTTCCTGAAAAAGCCCATGTTGTTTTCATACTGATTGATCGTGCCCTGCAACTTCTGCATTCTTTCTTTGATCATGTTGCGTTCCTTACTCATCAGTTTGTCTGAATGGTCGCTACCGGCAAGCATATCAATATTATTCTTGAATTTCAGTAAATGCATTTGTCCTGATTCAAGCTTCATGGAATCATATTTGGCATCAAGGGCTTTTTTGTACTTGCCATAGATGCGTTCTTTCTCTTTGAAAGGAACATGCGGAATGTCTTTCCATTCAGAAGAAAAATCTTTCAGTACCTTCAGGTCTTCTTCAGCATTACCGGTCAATGCATATGCTTCCAGGCGCTTGATGAGTTCCTCTTTCAGTTCAAGGTTCTTGTATTGGTCTGCATCACGAAGTTTGAAGAAATCATTTTTGGCATTGAAAAACTGATCGCAGGCCTCACGGAATTTTTTCCAGAGCTTGTTTTCATCTCCATAATCAATATGGCCGGCTTCTTTCCACTCACGTTGCAATTGAATTATGTTGTTGGTTGGTTCATCCCAGACTTCATGGGTTGCTTTGCTCAGCGCTTCAGCTTTTGCAACAAGCGCTACTTTCTTTTCCTTGTTTTCTTTGTAAGTCTTTTTCAGGTCTCCGAAGAAGCCACGTTTCTTGGTATAGAACTGATTGATCGCACTCCTCAGGTCATGCCATACTTTGTCGTTGTCGCCTTTTGGTGCATATCCGATCTTTTTCCAGTCATCAAGAATCTTTTCAATGGTATCAGTCATCGTCTGCCACTGACGGGCATTGTCAAAATTTTCTTCACTTATTTTCTGAACGCGTTCAAGCAGAATTTTCTTTTCTTCCAGGTGTTTCTTCTCATCTTCCTGTCGTGAATGATAGAATTCCCGAATACGTTGTAGGGCCTGACCAATAAGTTCACGGTAACGAGTCCGGAGTGGTTCAATTGTTTCTGGCGCAGTAGGTCCGAGTTCACTCCATTCCATGCGGTAAAGATTCATCAGTCGCTCAACACCTTTAACTGATTCCATCTGATTCAGCGATTCTATTTTACTGAGGAGAGCAGTACGGTGTTCGAGGTTTCTTTTGAAGTCGAGTTCTTTCAGGTCCTTACTCAGCTTCATGTTGTAATAGAAGTTATGCACATGGCGGTGATAGGCGCCTTGCACATTCTTGTATTCTTTCAGTGGAACATTTCCGATCTCATTCCATTTAGTTTGCAGTTCCTTGAACTGTTGAAAAGCCCTGCCGATATTTGTTTCTTCGGCAACGAGTTTTTCCAGGTCAGCAACAATTTGCTGCTTGGCTGTCAGTTTCTCTGAAACTTCTTTGGCATGTTGTTTTTTGAATTTCTTCTCACGGTCATTTAAGATGAGAATGAGTTCATTAAAATGGCTGTCGAGGGGATCTTTTGGCGCCTCAAAATCGGCTGCTGCTCCGCCTTCAGCAATAAACTTGTCCAGCATTTCGTGGTTCAACCGGTCACATACTTTCAGGTATTCGCTTCCTAGTTCTTCCGCTTTCGAAAAGAGCTCATCGGTTTGTTCTTCCTTAATGAGCAATTCCAGTTGATCAATGATCGCTTGTTTCATTTTTTTTAGATTGAGAGTTCCGGTGAGACCGGTAAAAGGATGTTGAGTTTAGCTCTCAAAAGTAGGAAGAAAGTAACAAGTACAAAGGATAAAGTAAAGAATAAGTTGATTTTTGGGACATATTGGGTGATTTTTTTCTCCCGGAATGTCTTTATTTTGCTATTGTGTATTTCATAAAATCGCTTACATTTGCAGCCCCAAAATAGAATAAAATGAAAAAAGACATCCATCCGAAAAACTACAGAATGGTGATTTTCAAGGACATATCCTGTGATTATGCATTCCTGACACGCAGCACTGTGGAAACAAAGGATACCATTAAATGGGAGGACGGCAACGAATACCCCCTGGTAAAGCTTGAAATTTCACACATGTCGCATCCGTACTATACGGGCAAGATGAAGTTGATCGATACTGCAGGACGTGTAGATAAATTCAAGACCCGTTTCGCAAAAAAGGCAGCGGTAAAATAAATTCATCAAAAGAATTGTCAGTCCTTTTCGTTCAAGCGGAAAGGACTTTTTTTTGTTCTATCGCTATTGATTTCTTTTAGTCAGGACCTATTTATGGTAACGTTTAACTTGATTACTTTTAGCCACACTAAATCAGCAACTGACTGAATGAACTACATCCTCTTTGATGACGAAACAAGGCTGAGCCTGCTCCCGTTCACCTTTACCCGGCCTGTTGCTGAGATCAGGATGGGAATTCTTACGCTTCGGGAAAAGTGGGAGAAGTATCTTGGTCAGCAAGTTTCCTTTTTTACTGAAGCTTTTTTGCAGGATAAATTTCCTTTGAAAACTGAAGCAGATAACATCCTTATCAACGGTGCTGTGCTGCCTGATGAATCGCTGCTGAAGGAGATCAATGCATTGAAAGCGGGAGAAAAAATTTCAGGGGACGGATTTCTGATTGCCTGGAGAATAACAGGAGATGAGTTGAACTCAATAACTTCTTTTCATAAACCTGATATTTTAAATGCTAAAGTTTATCCTGTCGCGAATAAAATTTCTTTTTGCTGGGATATTTTTTCAATGAATGAGAAAGCGTTGACTGCTGATTTCAAACTGCTTACCGCGAAAAAAAGATCACAGCCTATAAGTTCAACCAATCAGGTTATCAGTCCTGAAAATATTTTTCTGGAAGAAGGAGCAAGGGTGGAATGTTCAATGCTGAATGCATCGGGAGGTTTCATTTATATAGGAAAAGATGCAGAAGTAATGGAAGGAGCTATGATCCGTGGACCTTTTTCACTCGGAGAACATGCACAAGTGAAAATGGGGGCAAAGATTTACGGAGCCACAACAATAGGTCCGCATTGCAGAATAGGAGGAGAGGTCAGCAATTCCGTGATCTTCGGATGCTCTAATAAAGCACATGATGGTTTTCTTGGTAATTCAGTGATCGGTGAGTGGTGCAACCTTGGCGCAGACAGCAATAATTCCAACCTCAAGAATAATTATTCACAGGTGAAGATGTGGAATTACAGTGATGAGAACTTTGTCAATACAGGACTTACGTTTTGCGGACTGATGATGGGTGACCATTCCAAATGCAGCATCAATACCATGTTCAATACAGGAACTGTTGTTGGCGTGAGTGCCAATATTTTCGGAACGGGGTTCCCACCGAAGTTTGTACCTTCATTTTCTTGGGGTGGATCGGAAGGATTTAAAACGTACCGTCTGGAAGAAGCAGTTGAAGTTGCAAGCCGGGTGTATGAGCGAAGGGGAATGAAGCTTGATGATAAGGAACAAAAAATTCTGAAATATTTATTTGAAGCGACCACTAAATTCAGATCATGGTAATGGAAAAAAACTGGACAGACGTACTTCTTTATTTTGTTCCTGCCGCTTTAATTTTAGGCGGGATGTATCTGGTGATTAAAAAATTTATTGACCGCGACCAGCAGATCAGGATGATGGAGATGAAGAAAGGGATGCAAAAGGATTCTCTTCCACTCAAACTGCAGGCAATAGAACGAATGGTATTGTTTCTGGAAAGAATTTCTCCTGACACATTGTTGCCGCGTTTGCACCGTGGCGGGATTTCATCAGGGCAGCTTCACAGTGATTTGCTTTCTACGATCCGCTCTGAATTCGAACACAACCTTACTCAGCAGGTCTACCTCAGCAATGAAGTATGGAGCGAAGTAAAGAATGCGAAGGAGGAATTATTGAAGATAATCAATATGGCTGCAAGTGAAACAGGGCAGCAGGCAACGGGCGTGCATTTGAGTTCAAAAATTTTTGACATTATGATTAAGGATGAGAATTATCCGCATTTGGCGGCGGTAGAGGCGTTGAAGAGGGAAGCACGAGAGCTGATTGGATAGCAAGGCAAATATCGAATGTCGAACAAGGAATGTTGAATTTCGAATATTATAGAGTCAGTGCATAAGATTGATGATTCGTTTGCAGAAATGAGTGAAGGAAAAAAAATAATGACTGAAAGTGGAATCGAAATCAAACCGGTTTATTCCACTCATGATACAAAGCCGGAGATGCCCGGAGAGTTCCCATTTACCCGCGGCGCTACTGCTGATATGTACCGGGGTAAGTTGTGGACGATGCGGCAATATGCAGGTTTCTCCACGGCTGAAGAATCCAATAAGCGTTACAAGTATTTATTAGGACAGGGTACTACAGGATTATCGGTAGCTTTTGATCTGCCAACACAGATCGGTTATGATTCCGATCATGAATTGAGTGAAGGCGAAGTTGGCAAGGCCGGCGTTGCCATTGATTCTTTGCGTGACATGGAAGTTCTTTTTGATGGCATTCCACTGGACAGCATCACTACATCCATGACGATCAATTCTACTGCTTCTATTTTGCTTGCACTTTATATTGCATTGGCAAAAAAGCAGGGTGCTGATCTGAAAAAAATTTCGGGCACTATACAGAATGATTTGTTGAAGGAATATGCAGCAAGAGGGACATATATTTATCCTCCCAAGGCGTCCATGCGCATCATCACTGATATTTTTGAATTTTGCGCAAAGGAAGTGCCGAAGTGGAATACCATTTCTATTTCAGGATATCATATCAGAGAAGCAGGATCAACTGCAGTGCAGGAATTGGCTTTCACGCTGGCAAATGGAAAAGCATATGTAAAAGCAGCAATTGAAAAAGGACTCGACATCAATGTTTTTGGAAAGCGGCTTTCATTTTTCTTCAATGCACATAATAATTTATTTCAGGAAGTTGCCAAGTTTCGTGCGGCACGCAGGATGTGGGCGAAGATGATGAAAGAGCTTGGGGCTACTGATCCAAAGGCAATGATGTTGAGGTTTCATACGCAAACAGGCGGATCAACATTAACAGCGCAACAGCCGACTAATAATATTGTGCGCGTAACCTTACAAGCATTGAGTGCAGTACTTGGCGGAACGCAATCGCTTCATACGAATGGCTATGATGAAGCGCTGACATTGCCTACAGAAGAAGCAGCAAGAATAGCTTTGAGATCCCAGCAGATCATTGCTCATGAAAGCGGAGTAGTTGATGCAGTTGATCCGCTTGCGGGATCTTTTTTTATTGAATCAATTACCGATGAGCTTGAAGCGAAAGCGTGGGAATACATAAATAAAATAGATTCGATGGGAGGCGCAGTACAGGCCATTGAATCAGGTTTTATGCAAAATGAAATTGCAGCGGCTTCTTATGCATACCAGCGGAGTGTGCAGGATGGAACGAGAATTATTGTAGGGGTGAATAAATTTGAAATGGAAGAACCTCCATTTGACAAACACCTTGTGATTGATGACTCTATCCGAGCATTGCAGATCGCGAAGATCAATAAATTGAAAGCAGACCGCAATTCAGAAAAAGTAAAACAATGCCTTGCTGATATTGAAACAGCAGCAAAAGGAAATTCAAACCTGATGCCTTTTATCATTGAAGCTGTGGAAAATTACTGCACGCTGGGTGAAGTTGCTGATGCGATGAGGAGGGTTTTTGGGGAGTATAAGTAACTCACCGATCCCGTCCCGATCTGTCGGGAGCTATCGGGATCGAAAATGCTGCATACCAAAATACGAATTACTAATTGATACTGAATGAATGTAAAAGAGCGACCCACGCGGCCGCTCTTTCTATTCGTACTTCGTATATTCGTATTCCTTTTTGTGCTTCAGTGAGATCAGATTGTCGCTGTAGTCAGCTCAGCCAAAGGTTTCGCATGCACACCTGTATCAATTGGTTTTCCTCTCCATTTGCGAATGCGGTTGCGGATCCTTTCGCTAATTAAGTACATTACAGGAACCATGATCAACGTAAGGAAAGTAGCAAATCCCAAACCGAAGATCATTGTCCAGCTGAGTGGCCCCCAGAAGGCAGTGCTGTCACCCCCGAAATAAATGTGCGGGTTTCCGTGTGCCAGTAATTCACCGAAGTCAATATTCAATCCGACAGCGAGTGGAAGCAAGCCCAGCATGGTAGCACAAGCTGTAAGAATTACCGGAGTCATCCGTGTTTTTCCTGCTTCAACGATGGAGTCGAAGACAGGAACGCCTTGCGATCGCAACAAGTCTGTAAACTCAACGAGCAGGATTCCGTTTCGCACAACGATTCCTGCCAGTGCAATAATTCCGACACCGCTCATGACAATACTGAATTCCATTTTAAATATGGAGAATCCGATAAACACACCGATGATGCTGAATAGGATCTCAGCAAGAATGATCAAAGGCTTGCTCACTGAGTTGAACTGAAGCACAAGGATTAGTACAATGAGCATAATACTGGCCATCATTGCCCAGCCAAGGAATGCACCCGTCTCGGCTTGCTCTTCCTGAGATCCTGTAAACTTTACAGTAACTCCGATTGGCGGATTAAAATCTGCTGCGGCTTTTTGTACCTCACTTACAACGGCCTGTTCATTGTATCCGCCAAGCACATTAGAGGAAATTGTAACAATGCGTTTTTGGTTTTTCCGTTTGATGACACCATAAGTATCTTCATATTTTATTTTCACGAAAGCAGACATCGGCACATCGCGCACCATTCCGTTCATAGCCATGTCTCGGTACAGGATGTGAAGGTTGCTTAAGAGGTCTACGTTGTTTCGTTGATCCTGTTTATATCGCAACTGTATCTTATAGTCATCATCAAGATCCCTGAACTTTGAAACTTCCCATCCGAGCACTGCACTTTGAATTTCTCTTCCGATCTGTGTAGTGCTAATGCCTTCACGATTTGCGCGCTCTCGGTCAATGCTGAAAGTGATTTGTGGTTTCTTATCCTGCAGGTCGCTGCGCAATTCTTCCACTCCTTCCACGCGAAGTGAGTCAAGATGACGCTTGAGCGCTTTGCTGGCAACGACAAGGTCTTCATAGTTATCGCCTGCAACTTCAATATTTACAGGCTTTCCGACAGGAGGTCCGCCTTGTTCCTGTGCAACAGTGATTTCTGCTCCGGGGATTCCTTTCACAGCTTCCCGAATTTTATCGAGGTACACAGCCGTTGATTTACCATTTCTTTTTGCGAACTCAACAAAAGCTACTGCTACTTTGCTTTTATTCGGATAGCTTCCCTGGTCTTCGTCCTGAGGATCAGTAACACTGACAGTAACGTTTGCAATCACGGATTTAACAATAGGGTTTGGCCATTCAATCGCTTTGTAAACTTTGTCTTCTACAATTTTTGTTATAGAATCGGTGTATGCCTGATCAGTTCCTACGGGAAGGGATGTATAGACAAAAACAAAGTTCGGATCAGCAACAGGGAAGAAGGCAATGCCGCCATTTCTCATGACCAGCATGAACAGTGAAAGAAAAAACACCGCGATGGTACCAATCAATAATTTGTACGGGCGGTTCAGGCACCATACCAGCATTTGCCTGTATTTATTCTGAACGGCAGGCCATGTTCTTTGCTGGAAGCCGACAAGTTTTTTGTGCAGCCAGAAACGATTCAGCAGGTTCAGAAATAGCATCAATATTGCAAAATTTCCAAAGCCCGGATTTCCTGTGATGTAACTCAACAGAATCACAACAGCAAATAATATGACAGAGAGTTTTAAATTCTTTTTTCCATTGTAATCCTTTTCATCATGCGGTTTCATATAACTTACGGCAAACACCGGGTTGATGAGGTATGCAATCACAAGTGATGCAGTGAGCGTAACGATTAGTGTCACCGGCAGGAAGAACATGAATTTTCCGATTACACCTTTCCAGAATAACAGCGGAACGAAAGGGGCAAGGGTTGTGAGTGTTCCGGATAAAACAGGCAGGAATACTTCGCCTGCAGCCATTTTTGCTGCTTTCAGAATAGGAACTTTTCCGTTTGCAAAAATCCGATGCGTATTTTCTATCACAACGATCGCATCATCAACCACAATACCCAAGGCCATGAGGATACCAAATAGAACGATCATGTTCAATGTCATGCTCACCCCGATTAAAGCCCCGATGCCGGGAAGTGCAATAAAGGTTAGCGCCATACTTAGAGGAACGCTCATTGCCACAAAGAAAGCATTCGTCGTTCCCATGAAAAACATAAGAATCAGAAACACGAGTATGAATCCGATGATGATGGTATTAATGAGGTCATGAAGCGTACTCCTTGTCATTTCACTCTGGTCGCCGGTCAGCGTAACCTGCAGATCATGCGGCCATGAATTGGCTTTCAGGTCATCAACGAGTGCGACAATTTTATCTGACGCTTCAATCAGGTTTTCTCCTTTGCGCTTTACAACGCTTAATGTGATTACATTTTTATGGTCAAGACGTGCATATGATTCTTGCTCTTTGAAAGCATCTTTTACCTCTGCAATATCCTTCAGGTAAATTGCTTTTCCATCAATTGAATTCACAACGATGTCGCCGATCTGCTCAGGGTTTTTAAACTCGCCATTTACATTGATGCTACGGCGTTCAGCATCCATTTTCACTGTACCTCCGGGAATGGTTCTGTTTTCATTGCTTACAGCATTGTAGATATCATACATTGAAATGCGGGCACTTTGCATCTTCAGCATGTCCACGTTGATCTGAATCTCGCGCTCAAGTGCACCAATGATATCTACCTGCTTCACTTCTTTCATTTCTTCCAGCCTGTCCTTGGTATCATCAGCATAACGCTTGAGTTTTGCCAGGTCATAATTTCCGGAAATGTTCACATACATGATTGGCAGATCGGCAAAATTCACCTCAATGATCTGTGGGTCATTTGGAAGATCCTGCGGGAGGTTGCTTTTAGCGCGGTCTACTGCATCCTTGACTTTCTGTTTTGCCACTTCTGTATTTACATCACTGCTGAATTCAACAGCAACGTTGGCATAATCCTGAAGCGAACTGCTTTTTACTTTCTTAACGCCAGCAATACTTTTACATTCTTTCTCAATCGGGCGAACAACGAGGTTCTCCATGTCTTTCGGAGAAGTTCCGGGATAGACAACGCTGACATAAATGTTTGGCAAGGAGATATCAGGGAAACTTTCCTTCGGTAAATTATTGTAAGCTGAAATGCCCGCTAACGATAAAATGAGAGTAATGATGAAAATTGCTGTACGGTTTTCTATCGCCCAGCTGGAGGGTTTGAATTCTTTGTTACTGTCCTTCATAAAATGTATTTTGAACGCTGATGACGCTGATTGTTAAGATTATCACTGATCAGATCCCATCATAAAAATCATGTTGATCTGCGTTCAGTTTCTTTAGAGTTTTACCGGATCGCCATCGATCACGTTTTGATATCCCAAGGTTATTACCTGGTCTCCGGCAATGAGTCCGCTTTTTATTTCAGTCATGCCATTGTATGTAATTCCTGATTCAACTGTCTTCCTTTTCGCAACAGTTTTTCCGTTCTCTTCTGCAGTTACAAAAACAAATTCTCCGTCTGATGATTTTTGCACAGCGCCGACTGGGACAACAAATGCTTTTGCAGAGGTATAGTCTGCAATTTTCAGAATGCAGATCTGGTTGGGATGAAAGTTGCCGTCTTTGGGACTCAAACGAACCTCCACATTAAAAGTGCGGTTGAGCTTGTTAATGGCTTGTCCGGAGTAAGTAACCTTAGTTTTAACTTCAGTGCCTTCATCAGGGAAATAGATCAGTACATCGTTTCCGCTTTTTACCTTGCTGATGTATGATTCAGCAATTTCTCCTCTTACTTTAAGGTTTGATGGATTGACAACCCTTACTGCGGGATAACCCGGGGCAGCAGCTGATCCGACTTTAACAGATACTTCATCAACAGTTCCATTGAATGGTGCTTTGATGCGTGTCATGTCCCACTGCTCCTGAAGGGCGGCATATTGCTTCTCCATTGATTCTTTCTGTGTGCGCGCCTGAATGAATTGCACTTCACTTCCGATCTTCTGATCCCATAAATTTTTCTGGCGATTGAAAAGCGTTACAGCCATATCCACCTGCGATTTCATGGATTCCAACTGCTGGCTGATTGCCCTGTCGTCCAGTGTAACAAGTACCTGGCCTTTGGAAACCTTGTCTCCGGCTTTCACCAGCACTGCCGTAACACTTCCCGGCATTTCCGGACTAAGGCTTACGTCTTCATCACCTTCAACTTTTGCCTGCACTTCAATGTAGTGCATAAATGGTTTTGCTTCTAAACTGGTAACAGCGATCATTTTTCCTTTTTCATCCTTCGAAGTATCGGTGAGCGCAATTTCACTTTCCAGTTTATTGATTTTTTCTTTGAGTTCTGCCTGCTGTTTTTTCAGGTTTTCGAGCTCGGATTTTTTATCAGTTGATCCGGATTTGCCACAGGAAATAACAACTGAAGCTACGAGGAATAATGCGATTATTTTTTTCATATTATGAGAGTGGTGTGCTGATTAAATTTCTTTGTGTTTGTTTATTTGATTGTTCCC
Organism: Bacteroidota bacterium; assembly: GCA_026391975.1. Taxonomy (GTDB): domain Bacteria; phylum Bacteroidota; class Bacteroidia; order AKYH767-A; family 2013-40CM-41-45; genus JAPLDB01. Next base: position 14,874 of record JAPLDB010000041.1, read on the forward strand.
ATTGCCTTATCAAGGTCCACCTTGGCAACAAGTGCATCATATAGTGCGCTGTAATAATTTGTGAGCGCTTCTTTCATTGAAGTTTCTGCATTGATCACTTCAAGATTTGAACCTACGCCCTGGTCGTATTTTAATTTTGAAATGCGAACAACATCATTTGCCAGTTCAAGGTTCTTTTTCTGTGCATTGAGGGAAGAGATGGCATTGAGGAGATTGGTCCTGCTGCTTTCGGCTTCCATTGCAAGCGCATTGGCCGTATTTATAAGTGAAAGATCCGCCTTCTTCAACTCAAGGCTTGCCTGTTTCATTTTTTTCTCGCGCTGAAATCCGTCAAACAGATTCCATTGTAAGGTTCCGCCAATGATGCCGGTTGGGTACCAACGCTTGCTCGTATCGAAGATATCAAATTTCGATCTTGAGGCATTTGCGCTCACTGCTCCGTAAGCAAAAAGGCTAGGAATGTAGCCTGCCTTATAGCGTTTTACATTCAAGCCCTGAAGGTTCTTATTCGTCTCCATCAGGGAATATTCAATTCTGTTTTTCACATTGGGCTTTTCCGCACTCACAGAAATATTTCTCACCTGCTCATCATTCAAAGAGTCTGCAAGCGTAATTCCTGAATAGATGTCCATGCCGATCTGGTACTTCAGCAGGTATTCTCCGAGCGTGAGAAGGCGGGCAACGTTTTCACGTTCTGAATTGAGGTTGTTATAAGCCAGCGTGATCCTGTCGAGGTCAAGTTTTTCTACAAAGCCATTGTCATACAAAGCCTGGGTGTCATCTTTCAGTTTTTTAACACGAATTAAATTAGCATCAAGGAGAGCCATCCTCTCCCTGCTGACGAGCACATTATAATAAGCTTTCGATACAGAAACTGCAGTTTCAATTTTTGTGCGCTGCGTATTTTTACTGGCAAGTTCTCGTAAACCTTTGGTAGCTTTTACGCCGATCAGGTAGGTAGGATCGAATACAAGCTGCGAGGCATTGATTCCTGCAGAAGCCTGGTAGCGGGTTCCAAATTTTACAGGAACATAACTTCCGCTTTCCCCGCCAAAAAATTCTCCCGGAATAAAGGATGTAGGGATCTCTACAAAGTCCTTTACATCAAAACTTCCGCTTACTTGCGGAAGTCCGATACCTACAATTTCTTTTACATGGGCAGCCGAAATCTGTTCATCCAGAACAGCATTGAGATATGCGCTTTGGTGGGTATAAGCATACTCAATGGCCTGCTGAAGTGTTAATGAGGAAGAGGTTTCGGAGGATTGTGCACCTGCAAAAAACGCTGAAGAAAGCAGCAGGCAGGATAAGAAAATTATCTTTTTCATATGTGTTATGGTTGTCTCTGGTCTTAATGAATCCTGAATCGTTTTCAGGGATTTCCAATTGGGGCGGCAAAACTATTGAATCTTTGCATGGAATAAAATATTTGCTTTCTTTTAATGCACATAAAGACGATTGCCTTTTCTTTTTATTGTAAGCTTCAAGAAACTATCTTCGCGGCACAATTTAAGAATGGAAATAAATTCACTAAACGCAATTTCTCCGGTTGATGGCAGGTATAGAAGCCAGACACAGGAACTTTCTGCTTATTTTTCAGAATCCTCACTTATCAGGTACAGACTGCTTGTTGAGGTGGAGTATTTCATTGCCTTATGTGAAATTCCGCTTCCTGAACTAAACAACGCAGATTCCACAAAGTTTGAAAGGCTAAGGAATATTTACCGGGCTTTTTCACCTGAATTTGCAAACGAGATCAAGGAAACAGAGAAGACCACTAACCATGATGTAAAAGCGGTTGAATACTTTGTAAAAAAACAAATTGCTGATGCCGGAATGAGCGTTTTTGTGGAATTTGTACATTTTGGGCTTACATCACAAGACATTAACAATACTGCTTTTCCTCTTGCCATAAAAAACTGTGTTGAGGAAATTTATTTGCCAAAACTCGATGAGGTAATTTCGGCAATCGGACAAGTTTCAGATGAATGGAAGGACATTGCCATGCTTTCCCGCACCCATGGTCAACCTGCATCACCAACACGTCTTGGTAAAGAAATGAAAGTGTTTTTAGAACGGCTTGGCAATCAGGTCGCTTTTCTAAAACAAATTCCGTTCACTGCAAAATTTGGTGGCGCCAGCGGAAATTTCAATGCCCATAAAGTGGCTTATCCGCAAATTGACTGGAAAGAATTTGCCAATCAATTTGTGAAGAACAAGCTGGGCCTCATTCGTCAGCAATCCACTACACAGATAGAGCATTACGATAATCTTTGTGCGCTTTTTGATGTGATGAAACGCATCAACAATATTTTAATTGATTTTAACAGAGACATCTGGACATACATCTCCATGGATTATTTCAAGCAAGAAATAAAAGCCGGAGAAACTGGATCATCTGCAATGCCGCATAAAGTAAATCCGATTGATTTTGAAAACTCAGAAGGGAACCTGGGAATGGCAAATGCATTGTTCGAACATCTTTCAGCGAAACTTCCCATCTCTCGACTGCAAAGGGATCTGACCGACTCGACTGTATTGCGCAATGTCGGGGTTCCATTTGCCCATACGCTGATCGCCCTTAAATCGCTTCTCAAAGGACTGAAGAAAATAAAAGTTCACCGTGCAGCCATTGATGCTGACCTCGAAAACAACTGGGCCGTAGTTGCTGAAGCCATTCAGACTATATTACGAAGGGAAAATTATCCACACCCATATGAGAAGTTGAAAGAGCTTACAAGAACGAATGAAAAAATAACAAAAGAAAAAATTCATTCCTTCATTTCAACACTTGATGTAAAAGACGGCGTGAAAAAGGAGCTGATGGCCATTACGCCATTTAATTATACAGGGATATAAATTGAGCAATGACAAAGATATTCGCTGGAAACAACGCTTTCATAATTTTGAGAAAGCATATTTGTTTCTTGCCGAATCCATTGCTATCCCGTCGCCTTCAAAACTTGAAATAGCAGGTATATTTCAGGTATTTGAATTTACCTTTGAACTTGGATGGAAAACTGTGAAGGACTTTCTTGAGTCAAAACATATGGTTGTGAGTTACCCAAGGGATGTTATAAAAGAAGCTTTTCGTGTTCAACTGATTGTTGACGGCGAAACGTGGCTTGATATGCTTGACAAGAGAAATCTGATGAGTCATACATACAACGAAACAAATGCTGCGGCTGCCATGAAACTGATTCGTGAAAAGTATTTTCAGGCATTGGAAGGAGTATATGGTTCTTTAAAGAAGATGACATGAATCAGTTTGGGTTAACGGAAGCTGCTCTAAAAGTAATTGTTGGGAAAATTGCACCTCATCCGGAAATTGAAAAAGCTGTCATTTTCGGAAGCAGGGCCATTGGCAATTACAAAAACGGAAGCGATGTTGATATTGCTTTGTTTGGAAGCGATGTCAGTTTCAAATTAACCGCTGACATCAGTGCCGAACTTAATGAGCACACCACACAACCCTATTTTTTTGATTTATTGAACTTCAATTCTATCGATAACGATGATTTGAAAAGGCATGTAAATGATTTCGGAAAAGTGATTTTCGAAAGGTCTCTCGGTAGTCATTAAGATTTCAACTCCAATGGAACAGCCACTAAGCGGAAACTCTTCCTGTGGAATTTATTTATTCCATGCTGCTCAATAGCCTTGCGATGCAGCGCTGTACCATAACCTTTGTTTTTGTCCCAGTGATACATCGGATATTTTTCATGAAGATTAAGCATGAGATCATCACGATAGGTTTTTGCAAGAACTGAAGCTGCTGCAATGCTGGCATATTTTGCGTCCCCTTCCACAATACATTGATGAGGAATGTCTTTGTATTTTTTAAAACGGTTGCCGTCAATGATGAGAAGTTGCGGATTGACCTTTAGTTTATCCAACGCTCTGTGCATGGCCAGGAAAGAAGCATTCAGGATGTTGATCTCATCAATTACAAGATGATCCACTTGCGCCACTGCCCATGCAATAGCTTCTTTCTCTATAACAGGCCTTAGTTCATTGCGTTGGCCATGTGAGAGTTGCTTGGAATCATTCAGGAAAGGGTGTCGGAAATCTTTTGGAAGGATAACAGCAGCAGCAAATACAGGTCCTGCAAGGCATCCGCGTCCGGCTTCATCGCAACCGGCTTCGGTAAGTGCTTTCTGAAAGAATGGCAATAACATATTTGAATTTTTCAACCCGTGGGGAAGAGGTTTATTGGTTGAATGGTTTATTGGTTGAATTGTCAGGGGTAAAAATAATGGTAGTTTCAATTAATCAACCAGTCAACTAATCAACTAATCAACTATTTCCCAAGTTCATTGTCCCTGAAAAGTTTCACGTCTTTCTTCTTTGGAACAAATCCATTGTCCACATCGATGTCCTCAATAAACTCCCAATGGCCTTTCACATATTTAAAAGCGTCATATGTCCCATCAGGGCCTGTGATACCTGTTTGTGATGATTTGCTGATGTGGTCGAATACCATTGTTTTTTTATCATGCATGTATTTTAAACTCATCACTGCCTGCGAGGTGAATTCAAATATCACCCTGTTGTTGTAGATATTGTTCGCTTTGAAGACAGGCAAGCCAAAAGCAGGTTTACCGCCGTCAAAATTGATAACATCAATTACTTTTTGGGTGAGCATTTCATTTTTTCCTTTCCAGCCGAGCAGTGTGTAATACTTTTTGCCTTTTCTTTCGTTCGGAATGATGCTATAGTATATAGCTCCATACCAGTGATCGGCTTTCAGTTTTTTGCTCAATGGTTTTTCAATTACATCGGTAGAATCTTGCAAGGGAAACAAGTTCACTTTTTTATTTTTATGTGTTTGCACAAAACCAAAGTACCTGTAAACAGATCCTGAATAGTCCGAGGTGACCCAGGAGTACAGCCTGAATGCAAGGTCAGGGGAAGTTTTAACCGAAAGGTTCGGAATGGAATCAAAGGAAGAATTGAAGCTGGAAGAGTCGGAAAGGATAAAATTGATGATGGAATAATAAACCGATGCAGACGCAAACCTTGACGAATCATTTTCTCCACGTTGCATGCTATGGG
>JAPLDB010000076.1 GCA_026391975.1 Bacteroidota bacterium
AATTAATTGCATTGAATAACCCTCCTACATATAACTCATTCTTATAAACAGCAAGATTATTTATAAATCCTGTGACATCACAGAGAGAATCATAATCAATCCCATTGTATCTAGCTAAATCCGGAGGGTTGTTAAAAAATCCGCAGACATACATTTTATTATTGTATTCACATAAATCTGTTATACGCTGATCAGTCCCCCCAGTTGGAAATGGCATTGACTGCCATGCATTCCCATCCCATCGGCTTATCCTCGTAGATGGATTCATCGCCCAAGGTGTAAAATCTCCTACAGCATATAGCTCATTTTGGAAAACGTTCAATTTACCTACATAATTGTTGAACCCATTTCCCAATGGTTGCCAAGTTATATTATCCCATATCGCTACACATGGTAAAGACTGACTCAGAGAATAAAATCCTTGCCCCCCGACGCATAACTTATTGTTAAAGGCTTTTAATGAAAAAACATATCCTCCAAATAGTCCGTCGCCAACAGGTTGCCACACGTTTCCATTCCACTTAGCTATATGGGGAGTTGTATCCAATCCTGAATGGAAAAATGTTCCCCCAGCATAAAGTTCACCATTAAATACTTCTAGTGCATAAACTTCATCATCGAAGCCATATGATATTGGTTGCCATTGTGTACCGTCAAAACGAGCAATATTATTGACTTTTGTATTTCCAACAGAATCAAATAAACCAGCAACAATTAAATCCCCATTAAAAAAGGCAATATCATTTATTGATCCGACTCCAGAGAATTTTTCGTTATTTCCTATTATTTGCCATGTTGTTCCGTCCCATTTTGCTATACTATTTGCAGAGATACCACCAGCAGAACTAAAGTCACCTCCTACGTACAACAAATCTGAAACAGTGTCAACCTTCATTACATTGACCCAAAGATCAATGCCACCTCCTACATCCTGCCACTGTTGAGTGAAGGCGGCTGTAGAGTATATGAAAAAAAGAGTAAAAAAAATATTTCTCATCTTTTTTTCATTCTTTAAATTTCTGATTTTAATTCTTCGTTCTCTTTTTTCAATTCCTGAACTGCCTTGTAAAGTTCAATCATATCCAAACTCATCTCCTCCACATTTTGCGTCAACCCGGTCAGCGTGTGCTTCAATGGCAATCCGTTCTTAACAATTTCCCTTCCCGGAGAAATGTATGGCAAATGTTTGTTTGTAATCAGGTAATTTTCCTTCTCATAAAAGGTCATTCGCTTGTAATCTTCTTCAAAAACAAAATCACAAAAATCGTTCTGATCAACAACCACTTCTGTTGCGCCTATACTGCCACAAACTTTCAATCTGAATGTTGTCCCTGTAGAAGGCGCAACGCCATTACCAACATTGCCGCTGATTTTTGCATCACCTGAAACATCGAGGCGATATGACGGACTGATGCCAATTCCAAGTTTACCATTGCTACCATTCCCAACCACCACATTATTTCCACAATAATAATTTAATAAAAGAGCGCTGTTTTGGCCGGCTGTTTGCCCATAACCGATAAACCCATCTGCATCAATTATTCCGTGCTGTGAATCAGATCCAAAGCGAAGCACATTGTACAATCCATTTTGGTTTGAGATATTGTATGATTCCATCATGCCCTCAAATTGATGTGTGATAGGTGTATAGAGGTATGGGGCACTGCAATAAGTTGCAAGCGTTCCTGGGTCGGGGGCTTTTTTTCCATAACTAAAAATTTCCGGCGTATTGCCCTGTGCAGGCAGATGGCCAATATGAATGTTTGAGCGAAATAAATTTCCGTCAGCATCAACGCTTATAATTCCCTGGCCCGAATCAGCGAGCGCATAAACCTTTAAGTTTCCATTCCCCAGCATCCGCATCCGCTCCTGCCCGTTCGTTTTAAAAACCAAATCATTATTATCAGTGGTTCCGATAAAATTAGTTGCTGAATTGGTGTTGGCGTTTCCACCCATTGTCCAGTCGCTGCGTTCCGGTTCAGTCAGTAGAATGGTTTGCCAAGTCGAGCAACTGTTTGCGTCAGTAACAATTAGCGGATAAACGCCTCCACCTATGTTAGATCTATTTTGGGTTGTGACAGTTTCGCCCTTCCATTGAAAAGAAAAAGGACTTACACCGCCACCCACAGTTGTAATTATGCTACCATTAAAACATTGAAAACAACTTACATTGAACTTGTTGTTATATTGAGGACTTTCCAAACCAAGTTTGAGAGGTTCAGGAGTATCGAGGTTTATTCCTGCTTCAACCTGAACACTGTCGGAGTCAGTTACAATCACGCTGTAATATCCGGCGCCTAAACTTGTAATTGTTTGTGTTGTTTGGTCATTGCTCCATAGGTACGTATAAGGCGGGGCTCCACCTGTAACATTTGCAGTAATGCTTCCATTCTTTTTCCCAAAACAGGAAACATTGTAACCATGATAATCAGAGGTTGTAAATGTTATTTGCATTTGTGCATGCAATTGACTTGCAAGGAGAAAAAATAAAATCAGAACAATAAATCGCGGGGGGGGGGAGTTCTTTTCATGCTCATGGTTGTGAATTAGATCAGTAGTGTAAAGGATAGGATTCTAATTAACTTTTCCAAGAATTATTTTTGAACTTTTGGCTAACAGCAGAAATTGTGTTGCCAAAATTTTATAACTAACGGTATTTTACATGGAAGTATAAAACACATCTTCAAATAGACAGTTGACCTGACGGCGAAACCTTCATCCTGCGGCAATTCAAAATAGTAACTCCGAAGAGGTAAAGAAAACCTCTCCGGAGTTTTAAAGTATTTGATTGTCGGCTCTTCGTCCAAATGCATTTGCTTGAATTCACTGGATACTATTCCTTAATCCTTCAGGTGAGCAGCGCCTAAATCCATCGCACAACACCTGACGGCAATTAATAGTAACTCTGAAGAGGTAAAAAAAAACCTTTCCGGAGTTCAAAACATTTCCAAGAATTATTTTTGAACTTTTGGCTAACAGCAGAAATTGTGTTGCAAAAGATTTGCCTCTGTAAGACCAATTCCTGAATGATACAATCGGCTTCATTGAGAATGTACTCAGCAGAATTGAAAATCCCACATGATTCTTATACACGAAAACCTAAATCAGTGATGAAAATTTACTTATTTGTTCAGAGGCTAATTTCCAAATCCTCGCATCTTCAAATCCTCACATCAACACATCTTCAAATCGACTTCACGTGTACTTCTTCACAATGATCGAAGCATTGTGCCCCCCAAAACCAAAAGTATTGCTCAGCGCAGCACGCACGGTTCTTTTTTGTGTTTTGTTAAAAGTGAGGTTCAGCTTTGTATCAAAAACTGGATCGTCAGTAAAGTGGTTGATGGTTGGAGGAATTTGATCGTGTATCACTGCCATGATAGATGCAATGGCTTCAATGGCTCCTGCAGCGCCGAGCAAATGTCCTGTCATGGATTTGGTAGAACTGATATTGAGCCTGTATGCCTCTTCTCCAAATACAGTTTGTATTGCTTTTATTTCCTGCGGATCGCCGATGGGTGTGGAGGTGCCATGTACATTTATGTAATCAATATCAGCAATGGTCATCTCCGCATCTTCCAGGGCAGCGCGCATTACGTTGGCAGCGCCCAGTCCTTCGGGATGTGGTGCGGTCATGTGGTAGGCATCGGCACCCATGCCGCCGCCGACTACTTCAGCATAAATTTTTGCGCCACGGGCTTTGGCGTGTTCAAGTTCTTCGAGAACAATACACCCTGCTCCTTCTCCCATTACGAAACCGTCTCTGTCAAGATCGAAAGGACGGGAAGCAGTTGAGGGATCATCATTACGCTGACTTAAAGCCTGCAGTGCATTGAATCCACCCACGCAGGTTTCGTTCACGGTTGATTCTGATCCGCCGCTGATGATGATGTTTGCTTTGCCCATACGTATATAGGTGAAAGCATCTATCAAAGCATTTGTTGAGGAAGCGCAAGCAGAAACTGTGGTGAAATTCGGTCCGCGGAAGCCGTATTTAATTGAGATGTGACCGCTGGCAATGTCGGCTATCATCTTAGGAATAAAGAAAGGATTGAAACGCGGGGTGCCATCACCTTTGGCGAAGTTAATAACTTCATCCTGAAATGTTTTCAGTCCGCCAATGCCGCTGCCCCAGATAACGCCCACTCTGTCGTGGTTGATCTTTTCCAGGTCCATGCCCGAATCTTTTACAGCCTGTTCGGCAACAACAAGGGCATAATGGGAAAAACCGTCCAGCTTGCGCGCTTCTTTCCGTTCGAAATAATCTTCCGGATTAAAGCCCTTTATTTCGCAGGCAAAACGGGTTTTGAATTTTGACGCGTCAAATTTGGTGATAGGCCCGGCCCCACTGACTCCATTGATAAGTCCGTTCCAGTATTCTGAAACGGAATTACCGAGGGGAGTGAGTGCACCAAGTCCCGTTACGACAACGCGTCTTAATTGCATTAGTTAAAAAATTGGAAAAAATTATTTTGCGTTCTTCTCAATATAGTCAATGGCCTGACCAACAGTGGCGATCTTCTCCGCCTGGTCATCAGGGATTGCTATGTTGAATTCTTTTTCGAATTCCATGATCAACTCTACTGTGTCGAGTGAATCGGCACCCAGATCGTTGGTGAAGCTTGCCTCGTTAGTAACTTCTTTTTCGTCCACCCCTAGTTTGTCAATGATGATGGCCTTCACTTTTGATGCAATGTCTGACATGATGAATTTGTTTTTTTATTAAAGTTAGTTTTTAAAAATGTGGTGCAAAATAAATCTTATTCAATGGAAAATCAAAGTGATTTCTTTTTGGTCATTTTGGGGCCTAAAGGTAAGGGATTAATGTAAAGTTTGACATATTGTAAACAGTTGAATAAACGAATTGTTCCTCACTTTGAAGTAATCGCTCTGGAGATTACATTTGTCGCATCTTCGGCAAGCCTCCGGCGACCGAAGGCGCACCATTTTTACTTTAACAGAAAATAACAACCATACCGATCCTGCATGCTCACCTCAATTAAAATATTTTACACCACCATCGGGCGGAAAATCCTGATGGCACTTACCGGCCTGTTTCTCATATTGTTCCTATTGGAACATCTCTACGGCAACCTGTTGCTTTACAAGCTGGACGGGGGCGTTTCTTTTGATGAGTATTCTGAATTCATGGCCGGGAATATGATCATCCGCACAATTGAATTTGTCTTATTTGGCGCAATTATCGTCCATGCAATTGACGGGTTGCTCATTACCATGGCCAACAGAAAAGCGCGCCCGGTGGCATATGAAACGAACCGGCAGTCGGGAAATAGTTCATGGTTTTCACGCAACATGGGGTTAACAGGAACTGTAATTCTGGCATTCCTTATAATACACCTGAAGACATTCTTTGTAAATTTCAGATTCGGACATCTGGAAGAGACCATGGCCCAGAATGTAGCCAAAGCATTTCAGATTCCTTTATATGCCTCATTCTATGTATTTGCAATGGTTCTGTTGGGAATGCACCTGAACCATGGTTTTCAGAGTTCATTTCAAACGCTGGGGTTGAATAACAAAAAGTACAACGGGACGGTCAAATATATGGGAACGTTTGTGGCATTGCTGTTTATGGTAGGTTTCGCGTCATTCCCAATCATTTTATATTTTGATTTGTTTGGGGTGGCGACAAATATATTAGGGCAGTAAGAATGAAAACAAATCGATATCCCGGAAAGGATAAAATATTGAATTCGATTGTAAGGCAGGTTGTCTCAGCTGCTTCGCCTGAAAAAATAATATTATTTGGATCGAGAGCGAAGGGAATAAATGGAAATGAAAGCGATTACGATATTTGTACAGGGAATTGAAGGTTATGGCATCTGTTGACATCATTGTAAATACTCTGGATGATTTTGATAAGAATAAATCAAATCCGTTTCTGATCTATAGTGAAATAGACAGGAACGGTATAGTGATTTATGAAAAATGAATCACTAATAAATGAATGGTTAAATGTTGCCTAAAGCGACCTGGAACTTTCACGTAAAGGGAAACTGTCTAAAAAAGTGAGATATGAAGTATTGTGTTTTCTTGCCCAGCAATCGGCTGAAAAATCGCTAAAGGCAATCTTGATCTATTATGATAAACCGTTTCCAAAGACTCATAGTATCGGCCATTTGATAATGTTATTAAAAGAAGAAGGATTGTCTATCCCTGTTGCAGTAATGAAAGCTGAGTCGCTTACCGACTATGCTGTTCGTTCAAGGTATCCGGAGATGGATGAAACTGAGAAAAAGGAATATTCAGAAGCCGTGAAACTGGCAACTAAAGTTTTTGAATGGGCAAAATCGGTCATTCGAAAAAATCCGCGCAAATTATTTTGAACTGATATTATATTATTTAGCATCACTGATTATTTTTCATCATGAGTTTAAATTCAAAAATACCCTCCGGTCCGCTCGCAGAGAAGTGGACACATTATAAAGAGCATGTCAAGCTTGTGAATCCTGCTAACAAAAGAAAGCTGGAAGTCATCGTAGTGGGTACAGGTCTGGCAGGCGGAGCTGCTGCAGCAACCCTGGCCGAACTTGGTTACAAAGTAAAAGCTTTTTGTTTCCAGGATTCTCCGAGACGCGCGCACTCCATCGCAGCCCAGGGTGGAATCAATGCAGCTAAGAATTACAAGAATGACGGAGACTCTGTCTTCAGGCTATTTTATGATACCATCAAAGGCGGAGATTTCCGCTCCCGTGAAGGAAATGTGCATCGCCTGGCGGAGGTTTCTACCAATATCATTGACCAGTGTACGGCACAAGGCGTTCCGTTTGCACGTGAATATGGTGGATTACTTGATAACCGTTCTTTCGGAGGAGCGCAGGTTTCCAGGACTTTTTATGCCCGCGGACAAACAGGTCAGCAGCTTTTATTGGGTGCTTACCAGGCGCTCGAAAGACAAATCGGTCTGGGAAATGTAACGATGTATAACCGCCATGAAATGGTGGAGCTCGTTATCATTGATGGAAAAGCCCGCGGCATTATTGCCCGCGATCTTGTAACCGGTGAATTGACAAAACATTTTGGTCATGCTGTGATGCTTGCTACAGGCGGATACGGGAACGTTTTTTACCTCAGCACCAATGCCATGGGCAGTAATGTAACTGCTATCTGGAAGGCGCATAAGAAAGGTGCATTTTTCGGAAACCCTTGCTATACACAGATTCATCCCACCTGTATTCCGGTTACCGGAGATTATCAATCCAAGCTTACACTGATGAGTGAATCGCTGCGGAATGACGGACGGGTATGGGTTCCTAAATCACGTGAAGATGCTAAGGATATCAGGGAAGGAAGAAAAACGGCAATCGATATAAAGGAAGAAGACAGGGATTATTACCTGGAGCGCAAATATCCATCCTTCGGAAATCTTTGTCCACGGGATATTGCTTCCCGTGCTGCAAAGGAAGCATGTGACGACGGAAGGGGCATTGTTGCATCAGGCCTCGGCGTGTTTCTCGATTTTGCTGATGCGATCAGGCGTCTCGGAGTTGATGTAGTGAAAGCACGTTACGGAGAATTGTTCCCGATGTACCACAACATCACCAATGAAGATCCTTTGAAGATGCCGATGAAAATTTATCCGGCTGTTCACTATACAATGGGCGGCTTGTGGGTCGATTATGAATTAATGACAACAGTTCCCGGCTTGTATGCTATGGGAGAAGCAAACTTCAGCGACCATGGTGCAAACCGTCTCGGGGCTTCTGCACTCATGCAAGGTCTGGCTGACGGATATTTTGTAGCACCATATACGGTAGGAAATTATTTGTCATCAGAAATATTTACCAAAGCAATTCCGACTGATCATCCGGCTTTTGTAGAAGCAGAAAATGCTGCAAGAGAAAGGATGAACCGGTTCCTGAACGTAAAAGGAAAAACTTCAGTTGAAGAGTTTCACAAGCGCCTTGGGAAAATCATGTGGGAATATTGCGGGATGGCACGCACTGAAGCAGGACTAACAAAAGCAAAAGGATTGTTGAAGGAATTGCGCGAAGAATTCTGGAGAGATGTGCGTGTGCCCGGAGAGTTCAACTCATTCAATCCCGATCTCGACAAAGCGGGAAGGGTTGCTGACTTCATTGAGCTTGGAGAACTGATGGTAAGAGATGCACTGAACCGTAATGAAAGCTGTGGAGGACATTTCCGTGAAGAATACCAGGATGCCGGTGAAGCAAAACGCGATGATGTCAATTACCGTTATGCTGCTGCATGGGAATTCAAAGGAGTGGAAGCGGAACCGGAATTGCATAAGGAGCAACTGGAGTTTGAAAATGTGGAATTGCAGGTGAGGAGTTACAAATAAAGGATGGAACGCTGATCGGTTATGATTGTTATGTAAAAAATTATGATTTATGGCTGAGGAAAATTATAAGCATTCAGAAATTACCGGAAGAATTATTCAAGGGTTCTATAAAGTTTATAATACGCTTGGGTATGGTTTCCTTGAAAGGGTTTATGAAAACGCTATGCAGATTGAACTGATGGAAATGAACCTTACGGTAATTACCCAATCACCAATCAAGGTTTTCTACAAGATGAATGAAATCGGTTTATACTATGCTGACCTTTTGGTAAACGGGTGTGTAATTGTAGAGTTAAAGGCTGCAGAATCCCTTTGTGAAGAGCACGAAGCCCAATTAATAAACTATTTAAAGGCAACTGAAATTGAGGTTGGACTTCTTTTGAACTTTGGTAAGGAACCGGAAATAAAGAAGAAGGCATTTTCCAATCGCTATAAGATCATAAGTAATCATAATAATCATAATTAATCAGCGTTCTATTTTTCATGAAAATAAACCTTAGAGTCTGGCGCCAAAAAAATTCTTCCGACAAAGGAGGAATGAAATCATATGTCGTGAATGATGTCAATCCCGACATGAGTTTCCTGGAAATGTTTGACGTGCTCAATGAGCAGCTCATTCAGCTGGGAGATGAACCAATTGCATTTGACCACGATTGCCGCGAAGGGATCTGCGGCATGTGCTCAATGTACATCAACGGCCGGGCACATGGGCCATTACATGGAACTACGACGTGCCAGTTGTACATGCGTCATTTCAAAGACGGAGAAACAATTGTGGTGGAACCATGGAGGGCAAGTGCATTTCCTGTCATCAAAGATCTGGTTGTTGACCGTACAGCCTTTGATAAAATAATTGCTGCCGGAGGATTTGTTTCAGTGAATACAGGGCAGGCCATTGATGCCAATGCCATTGCAGTAGAAAAAGCAAAAGCCGAAGAGGCGATGGATGCGGCTGCATGTATCGGTTGTGGCGCCTGTGTTGCAGCGTGTAAGAATGCATCAGGTATGTTGTTTACATCTGCAAAGGTTTCTCAGCTTGCATTACTTCCTCAGGGTTCTCCTGAAAGAAAAGTGCGCGTATTGAAAATGATTGAAGCGCATGATGAAGCTGGGTTTGGCTCTTGCACAAACACAGGTGCATGCGAAGCAGAATGCCCGAAGGAGATTTCAATATCGCATATTGCGAGATTAAACAGGGAGTTTGCCTTGGCGAGCTTGGATTAACAGGGTATCCCCTGTTTGATTAAATGCTTTCCGCTTTTCTTTTTATCAATAGCAATCCCTTTACTACGGGCCTGTGACCGCTGAATTGATCCGGTTGCGATTTTTCAGCCGGGAAAAACTGAGAACAATAAGTGAAGGATTCGGAAAGACTGTAAGTGCATTCTGACGGGGGGGGATTTCAGGTGTGCCAACTCCTGCAACAGAACTGATGTTGATGTTGTCAATGTAAACTTCGCAACGTGTTTTGCTATTTACTTCAAAACCTAACTGAATATCCCCCGATTGGGCAAAGGCATAGAGGCTCACCGTATCTGTTCGCCACGAAGTTGAATCAGGACTGAATGCGTAGGTAGTATAGCAACTGTCTGTCTTTAAATCAAGTCCGCCCTTAGCGAAGATGTAATTTCTTGTAAAGCCGCAATCAAATGAATAAAATATTTTGAGTGTGTCAGCATCTACGTAGTCATATGGATAGCAATAATCAAAAATCAAAACAGGATCCGGAATGGAAGAGAGATCAAGATTTGGTGTATTGAAATAATCGTATTCCTGACCGGCAGTTGTCCAGGCAAAATATGCAAGAGATTTTGTGCTTAGTGCGTATCCACCAAAAAAAGTACTTCTCGTCCAATTGCGATATATGCTTCCGGAATTCCAGTTCCAGCCTAATGGAGGGAATACAGCATTTTCAAAGTCTTCTGAAAGCGGAAGTGTTGTCAATGGAGCGGAACTTACGCTCACTGCTGTTGTTTTTGTTATTGAATCTGAACCATTGCTGTTCACAATGGTAAGTGATATATCGAATATACCTGAAGTATTGTAAACTACAATAGGATATGGATCGCTTGAAACAGATGGTGTTCCGCCGGGAAACGACCATTGATAGACAGGATTATATCCGGGTCCATTGCTCAATGAATTATCAAAGAAATGAATGGTATCACCCGGACAAATTGAATCTTTGTCGTAAACAAAGTCTGCTAAAGGAGGCAATGAATAGTTAAATGTCGCATCACTTTCCCACACGCCGCGTCCAAGGGTGGCAATTCTTACTTTACCAAAAGATGAAAGTGATTTCATATCACTCACATACACTGCAGGAAGTCCGGTGGTAAATAGTTGCCAGTTGCTCAGCAGATTGTCTTTATAATAAATTCCTGCCTTATTAATAAAGAAAATTCCATCTTCAGCATTATTAGCACAACACATAAAGTAATCATTCCCGAAAGGAATATCCAGAGAAGGAATAACCTGCCATGTATTTCCTGTATCGGAAGAAAAGAAAATAGAAGTTCCGCCATTGTATGCGCCGGCAGCCCATACTTTAGCAGGCTCATCCGGGTCGACTGCCATTACAACACGATTCATGATTGTCCAGGTTACTCCACCATCAGTGGTCCGGTAGCCATGTGTGAAAATTATATTAGAGTCAACATCACATACATAAAGAAATCCGCCACCGCCGCCTGATGTAAAAGATGAAATTTTCACGAGCGTATCTCCGTTATCGGTGCTCTTCCACACATTTCCAACAAGCAGGTAGAGAGAATTTGGATTCTGTTGATTGAAGCGTATCGGGAAGCTGGCAGTAAAAGAATATGTGTTTTCATTCAGCCCGATAAAAAAACTTGTGGTCGGTGCAGTAACACCACCATCAAATGACCTTTGATAACCGTATTGATTTTTTCCGAATACAAGTAAAGGATTTACAGGATTGATCGCTGCATCAAATCCGTCTCCACTGAAAATATTCGCCCATCCGCTGTCGGTATGAATTGTAAGTGCATTGTCGATGCCACCGCTCATAAAGACTGAGGTGTCAGATTCTGAACATGCAAGTGAATAAAATATCGCGCTTGATAATCCTTTCGATTTGTTCATCCAGGTAAGGCCGCCATCTTCAGATTTATCAAGACCTCCGTCATGACATGCCCAGATGGATGATCCCTTACACAATAGGTATCGCACATCAGGATGAACATAAGGAAGGACAGGTGGAGCGTTGTAAAAATAACGTGTAACCTCATTCCATGTAATCCCTGCATCAGTTGATGATGAAAGGGTCATCCCACCCTGCACCAAAAAATTCTTATCCGTTTGTGAAACACCGAACCTGTAAAGATCACCCCAGTTCGAAGGAGCTCCGCTATTATATGGTTGTATCAAGAATGTACTTCCGCCGTCTGTTGATAATGCTACCTGGCCACCGTAACCACTGGAATTTGGAGCATAAACATAAACATAATTGGAATCTGCCTCCGTTACTCCCAATTCAACGCATGCATTAGTAGTAATAAGGTAAGTAACGCTGTCGAAAGTACTCCCGCCGTCCGTTGAGCGCATGAAATTGTACCCGGCCTGGAGGCCAAATAAAGTAGAAGAGTTCCCCGGTTTAAATTCAATATCACTGAAATAGTCTGTAGAAAGTGTGTCCCAATTGGAGCCGCCGTCATAAGACTTAAAAAGGCCGGCCCCGTTTGCATAAATAAATATGGTTTGGGTATTGACTGGGTCGATAAGTATTTTCCCGGAGACGCTGTGGCCAAATGAGAGTCCGGGCAAACTCCAGTTGATTCCGCCATCAGTTGATTTTAATAATCTTCCTACCACAACTTTATAAAGGACATTGCTATTTAGTGGATCGATGGCAAGCATATTAATATTCATTCCGGAGAGCGAATCAACCAAAGGGGCCCAATGTCCGCCTTCATCGGTTGATTTCCAAAGTCCGCTGTTCATCGTCCCGACATAGATCGTCATGCTGTCATTGGGATCGATAACCATATTGGCAAGTCGCCCAATACCTTTCAAGTTTCCATATCCGGCTCGGATACTATCAGGGCCCCTTGAAATCCAGTTTCCCTGCACCTGTTGAACCTGATTGCTGCCGTTTGGTTTGCGCCAGGATTGAATTTGTTGCAGCAGAATTTCAGGGGAGAGGCGGTTGCCATTTTCATCAATTTCATTTATAATTTCTGCAGCCCAATGATAAAAATGTTCCGCTGCTTCTTCCCGGAGTTCATTTTGCTCTTTTATCTTTTCATTGTGAAGCAAGCGGAAAAGAAAACTCCTTTGATCCACTCTTTGAAGAGAATCTTGCCATTCGTGAAATTTATTTTCTACTTCATAATAATTTATGGAAGTATCTTTCATCATACTGATCCATTGTTGTACAGAAAAACAAAAATGAAGTGAAAAACCAAGGAAGAGTAAAAAAAG
>JAPLDB010000098.1 GCA_026391975.1 Bacteroidota bacterium
ATACAGATATTTTAAACGATATTCGTGATAAGCTCGGTTTTAAATAGCCGATGTTATGTTATAAGTTTCTAGGTATTTTAAGGAAGAGAGATTTAAAAAGGTATTCTTCTTTCGCTCGCTACTTGAAATATTGTGTGAAAAACAGAGATTAAGTCTTTGTTTTAAGACGGCTGCTTCAAATCCTTGAGCATTTGTTCCAGTTCCTTTATGCGCCTATCCAGTTCAGGTAGTTTCCGAAAGACAACATATGTGCGTTTGTAATCACCAATACCGAAAGCAGGGGAGCCCTGAACGATTTCTCCTTCTGTAGTGATGCTGCTGCCAATTCCGCTTTGCGCTGCGATCTTAACTTTGTCAGCGATCGTAATGTGACCTACGATTCCAACTTGTCCGCCGATCATACAATCCCTGCCAATCTTGGTAGAACCTGCAATGCCTGTCTGAGCAGCGATAACGGTATTTTCACCGATCTCAACGTTGTGCGCGATCTGAATCAGGTTGTCAAGTTTTACACCTTTGCGGATGATCGTTGAACCCAGTGTTGCCCTGTCAATGGAAGTGTTTGCACCGATCTCGACATGGTCTTCGATGATCACATTTCCGATCTGAGGAACTTTTTTGTAATTGTTTTCAGAGTTGGGCGTAAAGCCGAAACCATCTGCGCCGATCACAGTTCCTGTATGTAGTGTGCAATTGGCACCGATGTTACACTCGGAATATACTTTTGCGCCGGAGAATAAGGTGGTGTTGTTTCCGATCACGACATTGTCCCCGACAAATGCCTGCGGATATATTTTCACATTACTCCCGATCACTGCATTGTTGCCGATGTAGGCGAATGCACCAACATAGCAATCATTGCCGATTTTTGCTGAGGGTGAAATAAATGAAGGCTGCTCAATTCCTTTTTTGTCAAGCTGGATCTGGTTGTAAATTTCAAGCAGTTTAACGAAACTCTCATAAGCATTTGGAACCCTTATCAGCGTAGCACTAACAGGATGTTCAGCAACAAAATCATCATTCACAATAACCAGTGATGCTTTCGTTGTATAAATATGTTGAATGTATTTTGGATTTGCAAGAAATGAAAGCGAACCTGAAGTCCCTTCTTCAATTTTGCTAAGTGTGTTGACCTTCGTATTTGCGTCACCCTCTACTTTTCCTCCAAGTAAATCGCTGACCTGTTTGGCTGTAAATTCCATCCGAAAATATTTGTGAGTACGAATATACGGAATGCTGATGATTCAGAAAATTAATTCATTAAGTATGGAACGGCAAAAAATAGCTAGTGAAGATACTGTTAAGACTGAATTATTATTAATCAACAGCCGTAAAGGTATCCAATTGGTAAATTCGTATAAAATTGGTAATTAGTAGCCCTACCAGACGTCGAATATATTGGTTATCCAATCTTTGCTCCATTTTTCCTTTCCATATTCCTTTTGAAATTTTGCTTTCAGTTCTTTGGCCGTAAAGATTTTTTCTTTGGTCTTTGGAGGAAGTAGCACACTTAAATCCTGTTTCCCCTGCTCAATTGATTTGGCAAAGTAAATCACGCCTCCATCCTCTGTAGCCAAACCGAGGATCATTCCCGGTAATCCGCAAAAACTCTCCGGGCCAAAGTCGGAACTGATCTCATTGCAATACCAGGCATAAATTCGGGTGGTATCATTCTGCATCCAAATGGCTTTGCGGCAATTAAAACCTGCAATGGTACGGTTACTGTCTGTGATCTTCCATTTTCTGCGATGTAACGTATCAGAAAAAATGACTTTGTTCCCCCAGATGTCCTTGATTGCATAGGTAGTATTGGATGGCACATTCTGATAAGTCGAGCTCTTACTCGTCATCCAGCTATAGTTTTCCTTTTCGTCATTTTCTTTTGCCCTGAATGAAGCCAGTGAATCATTGAAAAATAATTCAAACTCATCAACCTTGGTTTTATCCGATTCTTTCACCCAGTTGGTCACCCAGTCTTCATTCTTGAAACGCTTGTACAGGTTGGTCTTGCGCTCGAACAATATTTTCCCGGAGGTTATCTGCGCAGATGCAATACCTGAAAGTAATAAGATGCTAAGTAAAATTCTAATTTGTAATTTCATTGTTCATTAGAGTAGCCGAAGAGCAGCCGTCATTAAGTCATTAGGTCATTGGAGCAGCCGGAGAGCAGCCGTCATTAGGTCAATAGGTCATTGGTCACTGAAGCAGATGGAGAACAGCCGTCATTGGTCAATAAAGTAGCCTTAGAACAGCCGTCATTCGTCATTATGTCATTGGTCATTGATGGATTATCTACTGTCAATTTTTAACTGCTTACTGCTTACTGCTTATTGCTAACTTCTAACTTCTAACTTTTGAATTTTGAATTTTGACTTCCTACATCCTACTCATCCTCCCCATCCTTCTCCTTATTGCTGTTAAACTTGAACTGAATTTTAAATAGGAAGTATCGTCCGATCACATTTGATTTTACATCACTGGTAACATTGTCCTGTGTATCGCGATAGGTGCTGATGTTCTGATTCAAGAGGTCATTCACGCCAACTGAAAGTATGAGGTTTTCGTTTTTCAAAAAGGTTTTATACAACGATGCATTCCAGATGAGGTATTGAATATTGTAATTGTCTTCTCTGCCATACGTTTTGTTGAAGCTGGCATCTGTTTCAATTCTGAATTTACCCGGAAAAGTAAAGTTGACCGAGGCGCTGTATCCGGTGCTGTAGTAGGTCTGGTCGCTTTTTGTGTTGAGGGTTGATGATACTGAGTTGTAATTAAGACTTCCTCCCAGGTGTATTTCTATCGTGTCTGTTTCAATCTGAATATCTATTTCTGCATTGGGTGAAAAATTCTTTGTCGTATTTTTTAAGGAATTGATATAGCTCACATTGTTGTTGTATTGGAAATTAAAGCCTGGATTGAATTCCACGATCTTTTCGAGTATAGGAAAGCCGAAGCCCATATACCCGTATGCGTTGTAGTTGCCTTCTGTATTAAGAGGGGTAGACGTCGTTTTTCCGACGCTGTCATAGGAAATATCATTCGCAAATCCATGCTGTGTAGTGGTATAACCTATGCTGCTCCAGAGATGCCTGCCACTGATTAATGCCCATGTATAAAAGTCGAGATTGAAGTTGTGTGAATAGGTGGGAAGCAGGTTGGGATTTCCGTTAACGATGTAATTGGGATTGCTGTTGTCAGGAACCGGTTGCAGTTGATTCAGGTCCGGTTGCCCTGAATTGGTAGTGTAGCGTAGCGTCAGCTGTTTATTGTCAGAGAATTTATAGCGATAGGTGAGATAAGGCAAAATGTTATTGACTGTTTGGGAAAGCGTTGAATCACTTACGAGGTTATGATTGTTTGCATACACCTGGCGGACGCGTGCGCCAAGTGATAATGAGTATTTTTTTACTTCGTACGAAAGTTTTGCGCCGGCACGGTTGATCGTCCGAAGGGTTGAAAAACTGTTAGAGTAAACACCATTTTCTGAATTGTATCCGCCGTTGAAATAATCAAAAGTCTTTTTGGTTTGTTTTCCCTTGCTGTAACTCATGTCATACGAAAGTTCCATCTTGAATTTTTTTGAGAATGGCTCCGTATAAGTCACCGCTGCTGAATGGGTTTGCTTATCACTGACAGCAGTTTTTTCCTGATCTGTATTAACAGGAAGTGAAGAATCGTTTGACCTTAAAAATCCTTTTGTATCCGCATTCACAAGGCCTATTGTGTAATTGACCACCAGTTTTCTTTCCTTCTTTTTGAAGTTGCGTGTCACTTTGGCGGAATTGGTCCAGTCGTAGTTATTCGTGGTTGAGCTTGGATTCACTGATGTTGTGCGGGTGATGGAATCACTGTTCGTGCTCAACGTGTCGTATTCAAACGAGTACTTGTTTCCTTCATTGTATTTAAGTTTTGAAGAAACTTCAAGTTCGGTGAGCGAATCAATTGTTTGAATGATGGTAATATTTGGAGCATGTTTTTCGCCCGACTTATGCGAATCCATGAATTGGGTTGACTTATAAGAAGTGTCAGAAAGAAAATACTGCGACCTCGTTTCTGAATGAACGTCAGCAAGTGCATTTGCATAAGTATAATTCAAGGTCACCTTGGTTTTTTTGCTCAGCTGGTCAGCGTAGTAAAATCCGCTTTTAAAAGTCCGTGGAATTCCACCATCATCTTCACTGTTCCAGGTAGTCATCATGCCATCATCAGTGTACTCTCTTGTCATGCCATCGTCAATGTTGTATTTCCACATTTCATTCCAATCGAATCTTGATTTAGGTGTGTTGGATGCCAGTGAAAAGACTGATAGTTTTCTTTTACCCTTGAAGTAATTCCCCAGTAATTCACCTTCATAATACTTTTGAAAATCGCTTGCTCCTGAGACTTTTCCAAAGTAACCCTTCTTTGCATCATCCTTTAGTTTCAGGTCCATGACCTTGAGGGTTTCTTTGTCATCAGAAGACGCATCTTCGTTTTTCTTGTCATATACCTGAACGCTTTCCACGCTGCTGGCAGCAAGATTTTTTGTGGCTGTGGTAGGGTCGCTGCCGAAAAATTCATCTCCGTCAACAAGCACCTGGTCTACAGCTTTTCCCTGGGAAAAAATTTTTCCATCGGCATCTACTTTGATTCCGGGAAGCTTTTTCAAAAGATCTTCCACAACAGCATTTTGTTTTACCTTGAAAGAATCAGCTGTATAGATCAACGTGTCTCCCTTATAGTAAACCGGATCAGCATAACCGAAAACAGTTACTTCGTTCAATGTGATACTCTTTGGAGGAAGGACTATTTTTTGAAGATCGAATGTATAGTTGTCCTTACTTCCTAATAGAATAATGGTCTGGTCGCCGAAACGCGGATGAGAAATGATGACCTGGTATGTATCTGCCGGAATTGAATCAAGTTTGAAATATCCATTTGCATCTGTGCGAGTGAAGCGAGTAAGCAATGAGTCGCTCAGGCGTACAGTCATTGCAACGGCATTTTGCAGCGGCTTCTGTTCGGTGGTGTCCTGAACAGTACCGCTGATATTCATTTGCTGCGCATGCGTCTGCGAGTGCATGAGCAATGCAAAAAATAGCATGAATAAGATCGAGAGGCGAGGGGAGTACATTAAGAGGTGCAACCTACAAGATTTTTGGCAATCAATATTTAAAAATTTGTTAAAATGAATAACGCCTAAGCTTGTGTGGAAAGGAAAATCAGCGAAAAAGTCAGGCTGCAGAAAAAAGTTGACCTCTGCAAAGATGTCATTCGCCTAAGCTTCGTTGCTGTCAGTCAAAAAAAATAAAGTTCTTGCTTATTCTCCGAAATTTTAATATAACCTTTGTAAAGGTTTTCTAACAATATCCACAATGATGATCTCTTTTTCATATCCATTTTCAGAGTGTAAAGGGATCAATGACTCCGCCAACAGAATTTTTCATTTCACGGTTTTGTCAATTGCAGTATCGATGAGATAGCAACTTTCATTGGGGTTTTGTTTTTGAATTTTTCGAGTGTAATTTTTTTGAAAGAATATATTACTCATGTCAAAACAACCTTTTTATGAAAACGATCGCAAGAATTTTCTTCCTTCTTCTGCTATTTGCAGGAAGTGCTATGTCACAGCCATTGAGCAGCTGTGCCAATGCTGATTTTGAATTTGGAAATTTCAATAATTGGGTAGCCAAAACGGGATGGTGCTTCCCGATCACAATGGTAAATACCGGCACAGTGATGGGAAGGCACACCATCATGTCAGCAGGTGGAAATGACCCTTACTCAATGGGACTAATCCCTTTTGTTCCGCCCGGAGCAGGTTCACACACTGTTCGACTGGGAAACGACAACGTTGGTTCAGAAGCCGAACAACTGATATATGCATTCACCGTCACCGCTGCCAATGCATTATTCATTTACAGATATGCAGTTGTACTGGAAGATCCGGGGCATCCTCCTGCTGATCAGCCACGCTTTACCATCAATGTATTTGATCAACAGGGTGTGACTATTCCATGTGGTACATACAACGTTGTATCAAGCGGCAGTATTCTGGGATTCGTAAACAATGGCGACTACAGAATAAAACCATGGGCAACTGTTGGCATTGATCTTTCGGCATATATCGGGCAAACTGTAAGAATAGAGTTTACAACCGCTGATTGTGGTTGGGGTGGGCATTTTGGTTATGCTTACATGGAATGCTATTGCAGTCCATTCCAGATCTACAGCGATTTCTGTCCGGGGATGAACATTGCTACATTACAGGCTCCGATTGGATTTGCGAGTTACCTATGGTCAAATGGCGCAACAACATCTTCAATTACGGTAAACAATCCCGTGAATGGAACATCCTATTCAGTCACGATGACTTCTGTTACAGGCTGCCAGGTTACGCTTACCTGCATTTTAGCACAGTCGAGTTTGTTTGCGAATTTTTACCTATCGACATTTTGTGCCAACCATGTTAACTTTATGGATTCTTCTTACGTTGTTGCCGGTTCCCCTATTGTACAATGGAACTGGGATTTCGGAGACGGAACAACATCATCACAGCATTTCCCTTTGCATGCATATGCTGATTCAGGAATTTACAATGTGCATCTCACCATCACCAATGCGGGTGGTTGTACCGACAGTATCACCATTCCAATCCTGACGGAACCGTTTCCGCTCAGCAACTTTAATTTTACAACGGCCTGTCCGGGTTCGCCGGTTTCTTTCAGCGATCTTTCTTCTTTCATACAGGGATCTGTCACAGGTTGGCACTGGGACTTTGGTGATGGAGATACCAGCAATGTTCAGAATCCGTTGCATGCGTATGGAAATAGTTCTGTGCATCAGGTCACACTTTTAACCACGGCAAGTAATGGATGTATTGATTCAACAGTAATTGCAGTTAGTCCTCCTCCGGTTCCCATTGCATTTTTTATTCCCCACACCGGATGTGCCAATGCACCTTTGCAATTTACTGATGGTTCATATGTTTCTACAGGAACAATCATTTCCTCTGCCTGGGATTTTGGCGACAGCTCTGTAATCGTAATCCAGACAAATCCTACCCATGTTTATGCAGCAGCAGGAACATATACCGTCACATTGATATCAACTGCCAGCAGCGGATGCGTTGATACGGTTACACATTTTTTGACCATAAAGCCACAGCCGCTAGCAGGTTTTAACATTGTTTCTGCATGTTTAAATGAGCCGGTTACTTTCAGTGACAATTCAACCATTTCTGCCGGATGGATTACAAATCACTACTGGTATTTCGGCGACGGGGATTCTTTGTCAGGCCCGTTGCAGACTTCAAACAGCTACGCAGCATCAGGTATCTATCAGGTTACACTGATTGTGAAAAGTACCTTTGGATGCCTTGATACCATTACGTTGCCGGCAGAACAAAAAGCACTTCCCAATGTGAATTTTTCAAACGGTTTTGCTTGTCCGCAAATGCCTGTTCTTTTTTCTGACAGTTCAACATTGGCAGGGGGAAACATTGTACAGTGGAACTGGGATTTTGGAGACAACACGCCGGTTGAATTTCAGCAAAACCCGGTTCATCTATTTCAGGACACAGGAAGCTATGTGATAACTCTGATCGCAACCGGGAGCAATGGATGCATTGATACCTTTCAATCTTTATTGACTACAGAACCTGTTCCTTCAGTTGCATTCAATGCAGTTCCTGTTTGTGAAAAACACAACATGACATTCACTGATGTTTCGGGCTTGTCCAATGGAACTGTAACCGGATGGAGCTGGGATTTTGGTGATGCTTCTATTACTTCAAACTTGCAAAATCCGGATCACACATATTCATCTTCCGGAATATTTAATGTAAGCCTGGAAGCCACAGGCAGCAATGGCTGCAAGAGTTCAGCGATTATTCCGGTAGAAATTTATCCGATGCCTCAGCCATATTTTACCAATTCAATTGCATGTGAAAATGACACGATGGTGATCACATATCTTTCAAGTGTAATTGCAGGAAGCGTTATTTCATGGAACTGGTTTGTTGATGATACGGTCAATTATACAATCAGGAATCCCTATTGTTATTTTAGTGATTTACTGTTACACAAAGTGAAACTCATTGCAGTGACCGACCATGGCTGCGTTGATTCCCTATTTCAATATGTACACATGAGTCCGTTGCCAGATCCGGGAATGATACTTACTGATGGATGTTTTCCGGGA
>JAPLDB010000095.1 GCA_026391975.1 Bacteroidota bacterium
AAAAAAAGTGGTGGGAAAATTTTTGGTAGCAGGATTACTGAATACGCCAGTTGAATTATCAAAGTCTAGGAGGTCGGCTTGCTGTGTGCCATATAAACACACGGCCATCTTGTCTCCTTTAGGTGAAAATTTCATACATCCCGTCCATGGATTCGTTCCTGTATGAGCCGTCCCGATTGTAGAAATGACAGGGCCTGAAACGCCTCCGGCAGTTACCTGATATGCATAAAAATTATTTCCGCCATTGTCATGCACAGCCACCCAAAAATCAAGTCCGTTCCTGTGAAAGGTAGCCGTGAGTTTCTCGGAAACATTTACTGCACCGAGGCTGAAATTCTTCGTTGTGATATCTCCGTTCCCTCCTGCAAGTGTCATGTCGACTATCGAGTAGCAGAGTCCGCCACCGGCAGTATTTGGAACAGTAAATATGTAATATTGTGTACTTGATCCAGGATAAGGAAGAATAGTGGCTGATTGGGAAGCAGAAGTTCCACCGAGGAGACCGGTGCCATTCGGCATCAGCGCATGAAGTCTGTTATAAACGTTTACACCTTCTGTATAAAATAAAAGATTTCCGTTTGCATCTGCAATGGATGCACAGCCTTCTGTGGTAAATAATTGTCCGTTTGTTAGTGCAACAGGTGAACCGGAATTAAAATCCATTCCTGCCATCGTTCCGAAATACCAGATGTTGGCTTCCTTCTGGGCGAACCCGGTTTGGAGATTTAAAATTGAAAATAGGATCAGCGTTAAGCGTAGTTTTTTTTGCATCGTTATGATTTTATTCTTTTATGAATTTTGTTCTCAAGGTAACATTTTCAGAGATCAGCTCTACCCAATACATCCCACCGGCCAATGAACTGACATCAATTTCCACCGGAAGTGTAGAATTTGGATGGTATAAATGAACCACTGTGGTACGTTCTCCCTGCATATTGTAAATCGAAATGTCCGCAGTCCGAAGGACTTCTTTCGGAGCCTGCCTTGTGTCCCGATAGCTATCGGGATTTAACTTTTGAATTGTGAATTTACTATTCACCGGATTCGGGTACAAATGTACTCCCTCTCCTTCGGTGAGGGCAGGGGTGAGGCCTGCTATCACATCAAAAATAACCGCTTCAACTTCACAACCATTTGCATCAGTACAAACTACATTGAAATTGCCACCGAATTGTGCTACATAGAAATAGTCAGTAGCGCCCGGTATCAATATACCATCATGGTACCACTGGTAACTAACAGCTCCCTGTATGGCAGTGAGTGTATCTCCATTTTGAGTGATTCCCTGAGCCGCTGGAAAAGGATATACCGTTACACAATTTGAAATGACAAGCGTATCAACCAGGTTTCCGTTTGTCGCAATTAACGTAACATCATAAGTTCCCGGTGTGTTGTAACAGATGATTGAAGGATTTACGTCTGTACTTACGGATGGATTTGCACCGGGGAAAAACCATTGATAAGAAGCGGCATTGACTGAAGAGTTTGTGAAATCTGTACACGTTCCCGGACAAATTGTTGGATCAACTGTAAGAAAGGAAGCATTGATGGAACAGGGATTGAATGTGACATTGATCGTATCATATGCCGTGCAGCCGGCTGCAGAGATCTGGAGCCAGTAAGTTGCAGTTGTGTCAACGAGAATTACTGCAGTTGTTGCTCCATTAGACCAGAGATATGAAGTAGCTGAAATCCCTGCACCAAGAAGCAAATGATCACCGAGGCACAGCGTAGTATCATTACCCAAACTGATTGTTGAGGAATTAAAGCCGCAGTTACCCGGTGGCGTTAGCAGCAGTGTGATCATGTTTTGCATCAGATCCGTTGAAGTTGTTTGAATGATCCAGTCCTGATCTGATGTTGTCATTAACCTTCCGGTGCCTGTTGCAGGAGGACAGAATGTAAAGCCAAAATATTGACCGCCGAATTCAAGAAAAGAATCAAAATTGTTACACACGCTTGCATTGCATCCATACCAAAAGTAAGTGAGCGGCGGAATTGTAATTGGCGTAGTTGCAAGCGCGCCGAGCACATTCATCGGAGCAAGCACACCTTGTACTGTTCCGAGCCATGAAAAACTTCCGCCAAGTGTATTTACAATTGTCTGGTATGCCTGGTTGCCAATAAAAGACTGGTCGTATTCAGATTGTAGGTAAACACTTTTTCCTGTTTGCATAAACTGGATGATGATGGCAATGCGCGCAGGTGTAAGATTAATTGTATAGGAAGAAGTCACCAATACATCTGTGGTTGAGAAGAATGCATTGTTGTCAAGAATTGTTTCCGGCTGAATAGTGGCATTATGTCCCAAACCTGTTGCCGCATTTTGCCAGACAACATCAGAAGGATAGCCGCCGGCAATAATCGTAATGTTTGCAGAAAAAACTTTAGGGGTGATTAGAATCAGAAACAGGAATGCTTTAACAGTCTTCATGATAAGGGCTTTTATGACGTGGTAGAAAAGATTTTCGAAAGTAATGGTTAGTTTTCAAAAAATACAATTTTTTTGGCCTGTTCAGGTGCTTATCCGGGGATTTCTGTGAGATTGTTTTTTTTAACAGGGCTCAATTGTTTTCATCTCTCTGCGTTTTTCTTTAAACTATCTTTGCGACATGAAAAGAATATCTTTCATTTTCTTATTCCTGATGCTTTCGGTTTTGGGCCGTTCCGCTCAAATCCTCATACCGATGGACGAAACTCAGAAGGAACATCTTAAAGCCTATGGCGTTGCCTATTATGTATTGAAGAACAACGTTGATGTGAAGTGGCTACTCAATTACCGTGGCGGTAGCTTCATCATTCAGGATATTCCAAACTTTGAAAGAGAGTGCACCATTCGCGGGGTTACCTTTCAGGTGATTGCTGACGGACAGGCAGATGCTATCTATGCGGAAATAGCAAATCCGGAAGTAAATATGGATGTAGTAAAGCTTGAGAAGGCACCTAAGGTAGCCGTCTATTCTCCGGTTAAAAAACTCCCAAAGCTTCCATGGGACGATGCTGTTATTCTTGCACTGAACTATGCCGAAATTCCTTATGATACTATATACGATGAGGAAGTAATACATGGAATATTGCCCAAATATGACTGGTTGCATTTGCATCATGAAGATTTTACAGGCCAGTATGGGCGCTTTTATGCCGGCTTTCATACCGCCACGTGGTACCAGGAAAATCAGCGCGAACAGGAAGCAATGGCTGCCAAACTCGGGTTTGGCAAAGTGAGTCAGATGAAACTGGCTGTGGCCCTGAAGATCCGTGATTTTACAGCAGGTGGTGGATTTCTTTTTGCCATGTGCTCGGCAACAGACAGCTACGACATTGCACTCGCTGCAGAAGGCGTGGACATCTGCGAATCGATTTTTGATGGCGACCCGGCTGATCCGAATCAGAACTCCAAACTTGATTATTCAAAAGAGCTTGCGTTCAGAAATTACAAACTCATTACCAATCCGATGATCTATGAGTTTTCTGAAATTGACAATACACAGGACAGAAAAGTTCCTCGGAATGAAGACTTTTTCACCTTGTTTGATTTTTCCGCAAAGTGGGATGTTGTGCCTACCATGCTCTGTCAGAATCATGAGAAGGTGATCAAAGGATTCATGGGACAAACTACTGCATTCAAAAAGCAGTTCTTAAAGCCGGATGTTCTTGTGATGGGTGAAACCAAATCGGCCGGAGAGGTGCGTTACATTCATGGAGAATATGGAAAGGGAACCTGGACTTTTTATGGCGGCCATGATCCTGAAGATTATCAGCACCAGGTATATGATCCTCCAACCGATCTTTCACTGCACCCCGGTTCACCCGGCTACAGGCTCATCCTGAACAATATTTTATTCCCCGCTGCAAAGAAGAAAAAACAGAAAACGTAATTTGAATTTTTCAGATATTTTTTTTCTAACTTCTAACTTCTAACTTCTAACTTGTGACTTGTTATACCCATCCATTCATCCAGTAATACCCCATCGCTGTAAACTCACGAATGCAGGATATCTCAAGCTTAAGGTAATTCCAGAAATTATATCGCAGTGCAAGATTCTCAGACACATCAGGTGAATAAATTTTCCCGCCGGATTTTTTAAAATTATATCCGAGGTCAACAAACATCGGGTTCTCAAAGGCAGATTGTCCACCAACGCTTTCAAAGCCGGCTTTCCGAAAAGTTTTTACTGTCCGAAGCATGCTTTCCGCTGAGGTAACTACCAGCACATGCTTGTTAAGCAATTTGGGATAATCTTTAGCAATATTCACAGCCTGGTCATGCGTATTTGTGCCTTCTTTTTCAAATTCAATTTTGAACGAATCGACTCCCCGTAGTATCAGTTCATCACGCATGTCAGCAATTACGCTTTCATCAGTCGGATGTACGATCATCAGTTTTGATTGCGGATATTTTTTGGCAAGTTCACTTACATAATAAAGCCTGATCAGGTTTGATTCACTCGGCATACCACTGCCTCCGAGAAAAATAATTTCATCAGGATAAAATTTATAACTGCTTTTATGCGTTCCAAGCCATCGGTGAACGTCATATGGCAGTCTGGTAAATGAAAACAACAAAAGCGTGAAGGAAATTACACCCAGAGAAAAGAAAATAATCCTGAAGGCTTTCTTTAACATATGGCTGATTTTAGTTCCTGTTCCACTCATGCGTTTTCTCCGACAAAAGGGTTGAACTTTTTTTCATGTGCGATGGTCGTTGATGGTCCGTGTCCCGGATATACTTTGTATTCATCACCCAGAGGAAAAACTTTTTCGGTTATGCTTCTTATCAACGTATCATAATCTCCTCCCGGAAGATCAGTCCTGCCGATACTTCCGTGAAAAAGCACATCTCCCGCAATAATAAATTTTCCTTCGGGATTGTAAAAGCAAATGCTGCCAGGACTGTGTCCCGGAGTGAAAATTATTTGCAAAGTTGAATTTCCGAATTTGACTTCATCGCCTTCAGCCAAGAAGACTTCGGGAGCAGGGGAAGGCTCGACCTTTATTCCCCACATTTCTCCGTAAAGCTCCGCTGATTTTAACAATTCTTTTTCGATGACATTCATTTCGATTTTCAACTTGTATTTCCCA
The DNA here is from genome assembly GCA_026391975.1 of Bacteroidota bacterium. GTDB lineage: Bacteria > Bacteroidota > Bacteroidia > AKYH767-A > 2013-40CM-41-45 > JAPLDB01. The sequence continues at coordinate 5,083 of JAPLDB010000095.1, forward strand.
CACAAATAATTATTCCCAAGGACATGGTCAATATGGGCATGTGTCAGCAGCAGTTTCACCGGCTTAAGACCTTTGTCGCTGATGAATCCTGAAAGTGCTGATTTCTCTTCCTCTGTGTAACATCCCGGATCAATGATCACACATTCTTTGGTTTCATCGGAGAGGACATACGTATTTTCCTGAAACGGATTAAATGTAAAGGAATGGATTTGAATCATGCTTGCAAAGGTAGCTTTGTGCATGTACATTCGTTGAACATTTTTCCGTAAATTCGCATACCAAGATTTTTTCAAAATGTATGATTAAGTTTGAACGTTTTTTCAGAAGACAATGGAAACTCTTAGTATTTCCGGTTTTCTTTTTTTGTTTTTTTACAGCGAGTGGCCAGTTTTACAATGGCTACCAGATGACTTTTGGTAAAAATCGGGTCCAGTATGACCAGCGTTTCTGGAGTTTTTTTAAGTGGAAGAGTTTTGATACTTATTTCTATCTCGGGGGTCAGGAACTTGCAGTATTTACAGGCAGAACAGCGGAGTCGGATCTTGAAGAAATAGAAAAGCTTCTCGATTACAAACTGGACGGAAGGATTCAGTTCGTTGTCTATAACAAACTTAGTGATGCGAAGCAAAGTAACATAGGTCTTGAAACAGAAGACAACACCGGAAATGTTGGAGGCGTTACAAAGATCGTGGGCAATAAGGTATTCCTGTATTTCACCGGTGATCACCAAAAACTGCACAGGCAAATTCGTGCAGGCATTGCAAAAGTATTGATAGACCAGATGATGTATGGAGGAGATATCAAAGACCGTCTGCAGAATTCAGCATTGCTTACTTTGCCTGACTGGTTTCTCAGCGGGCTAATTTCTTACATATCTAATAAATGGGACGTTGACTTTGATAACAGATTGCGGGATGGCATCGTACAAAACAAGTTCCTTAACTTTAATCACCTCACCGGAACTGATGCTTTGTATGCAGGTCATTCAGTTTGGAAATACATTGTAGACACTTATGGCGAAAGCACTGTTTCAAACCTGCTTTATATGACCAGGATTAACCGAAATATTGAAAGCGGGTTTTTGTACGTGCTCGGGATGAATATGAGTTCACTGAACGATGCATGGAAGGAGGCTGTCATCAAAGAATATGCAAACAGTGATGAAGGCCGCGACTCTATTGAAGCAAAACCTTTAATCCGGAAGCCCAAAACATTTCTCGCTTATTCACAATTGAAAGCGAGCCCCGATGGTCGTTACGCCGCGTATGTCTCAAATGACCTTGGGCGCTATAAGATCTGGTTGTATGAGATCGAAAAAAATAAAAAGAAAAATCTAAAACGCAGTGGGTACAGGTCGTTTGTTCAGGAAACAGATCAGTCATTTCCTTTGCTTGCATGGCATCCCAGCGGGCAGGTGCTTGCAATGATCAGGGAGAGAAAAGGAGAATTGTGGTTGCACTATTATACACCGGCAACAAAGAAATGGGAAAAGAACAAGCTATTCAATTTCGAAAAAGTACTTGACTTTTCCTATTCACCCGACGGGCAGAAGTTGCTGATGAGCGCTGTTCAGAAAGGACAAAGTGACATCTTTGTTTTTAATCTCCGCACAAGGACTTATGAGCAGATCACAAAGGATTTTTATGATGACTTACAGCCCCGATTTATTCAGGATGGCAAGGCCATTGTGTTTTCTTCGAACAGGGTAAACGACACGCTCGATACCGACAAAAGAGGATTGCTCCCTCCGGACAACAACTTTGATATTTTCTATTACAATTATACAACACGTTCCAATGTTCTGAAACGTATTACCAACTCACCGGAATTGAATGAGACCAATCCTATACCTTATGATTCTACAGGTTTTGCTTATTTGAGCGATGAGAATGGAATTGTCAACAGGCATGCTGCTTACCTCGACAGTACGCTCAGTTCAGTCGATACAGTAGAGCATTATACGATGATCGTTACTTCTTATCCGCAGACAAATTATCCCCGGAATATTGTTTCTCAGGATGTGAATAGCCGCCTGAACAGAATATCTGAAATATTTTTTCAAAATGGCAGGCAATACCTTTATGTAAGTCCGCTGAAATCTGTTGTCACCGGATCAGTTGAACCGGACAATACTATTTACAGAAAGGAATCGTTGAAGTATTCACCATCAACAAATAATCAGGGGAAAAATAAAAACGATGAAGCAACCCCTGACAACAAGCCCGAATTGAGGGATTCCAATTACGTTGATATTGAGAACTATGTTTTTCAAAATGATTTTTCAAAACCGAAAAGTAAAAAGTCTGAAAGGAAGAAGGAGAAAATTGAGCAGATGAAGCAGGAAAATATTGCCGGGTCAGATGAAAAGCCAAAGCAAGACTCTGTCGAGTTTGTCATGCCTAAGCAGCGAAACTATGATCCGAGTTTTTCTTCGAATTACTTTGTAAGTCAGCTCGACAATTCATTGCTTAATAATACCTATCAGGTATTCAGTGGTGGAGGAGGTGTGTATTTTAATCCTTCACTCAACGGTTTTTTCAAGATCGGAATTTCTGACCTGCTCGATGATTACAAGATTGTGGGTGGTTTCAAACTCGCAGGTGACCTCAACAGCAATGAATATTTTCTTAGTTATGAGAACCTGAAACACCGGATTGATCACAAGCTTACTTTTTACCGCCAGGGAAGATTTGATACGGATGGATTCGGCCTGAATAAAATTCACACCCATGAACTGCGTTATACCGCCAGTTATCCATTCAGTGATATTACCTCTCTGCGTGCATCTATTGCCGGTCGTAACGATCGGATTGTTTTCCTTTCCACAGAGAATAAGTACCTCCTGAAGGATAATATTAATCTGAATTGGGCCAATGGACGTCTTGAGTTCGTTTTTGATAACTCATTGCAAACAGGACTGAACCTATACAATGGAACAAGGATGAAGATATTCGGGGAGTATTATCGTCAGTTGAACAAGAAGAATTCAGACATGTATATTTTTGGTCTGGACTACCGTTTTTATAAGAAGATTCATCGGGAACTGATTTGGGCAAATCGTTTTGCGGCAAGTACTTCTATTGGCAATCAGAAGTTGATATATTATATGGGAGGAACTGACGGATGGCTCGCTCCCCGATTTAGTTCAGAAACACCAATCGATTATTCTCAGAACTATGCTTACCAGGCCGTGGCAACCAATATGCGTGGCTTCGATCAGAATATCAGGAATGGGAATAGTTTTGCTTTATTCAATTCAGAAATCCGTGTGCCTATTTTTAAATACCTCCTTAACAGGCCAATCAAGAGCGATTTTGTCCGCAATTTTCAGGTTGTAACTTTTGGAGATGTAGGTACTGCATGGACAGGTTCAAATCCATACGATTCAACGAATGCGCTTAATAATAAAGTGCAGCAGTATGGACCATTTCTAACCATAACACTCTTCAGTCAGCATGATCCTTTGGTTGGCGGTTTTGGGTTTGGTCTTCGCAGCCGCGTTCTTGGTTATTTCCTTCGCGCTGACTGGGCATGGGGAGTGGAAGATGGGGAAGTGCTTCCTTATAAATTCTATCTTTCCCTGGCGCTTGATTTTTAAAGGAAAGAAATCCTCGTCTCGCCTTAGGCGAGGTTATTCAATTAATTTCTATCAATTGTTTTCGATTCCCATAAGGAAAAAGTTTTTACCTGTAATTAGAATTATGGACAAATGTTATGTGTAAGTGATATGTACAACAGGTTCCGGGATTCTTTTTTTTCTGCACATTTGTACGCATGGACTTAAAAAACCAAATACAATCCCTGGCAAAAAAATACCATGCAGATGCCGTTTCATGCCGCAGGCATTTGCACCAGCATCCTGAGCTGTCTTTTCATGAATTTGAAACGCAGAAATTCGTTGAGCAGAAATTGAATGAGTACGGAATCGCCGATCATAAGCGCATGGCCAATACCGGAGTAGTTGCATTGATCAAAGGAAAGAATCCTGAAAAACGTGTGGTTGCACTCCGGGGGGATATGGATGCATTGCCAATTCAGGAGTCAGGAAAAAAGGAATACACCTCAAAAAATGCCGGCGTCATGCATGCATGTGGGCATGATGTACACACTTCATCGTTGCTTGGTACCGCCCGTATTATCAATGAGTTAAAGTCAGAATTTGAAGGAACAATTAAACTGATTTTTCAGCCCGGAGAAGAAAAACTCCCAGGCGGGGCAAGTATGATGATCAAGGAAGGAGTTCTTGAAAATCCAAAGCCCGACAGCGTAATCGGGCAGCATGTAATGCCGCAGATTGATGCAGGAAAGGTGGGTTTTAGGAAAGGATTATACATGGCAAGTACTGATGAAATTTATGTTACAGTAACGGGTAAGGGAGGGCACGGTGCAATGCCGCATCTCACGATTGATCCTGTCTTGATTGCTTCCAATATCATCGTTTCCCTGCAACAGATCGTCAGCCGCAATGCAAAACCATCCCTGCCTTCAGTATTGTCTTTCGGAAAGTTCATCGCAAATGGAGCGACAAATGTGATCCCAGACTCGGTTTATCTTGAAGGAACTTTCCGTACCCTGAATGAAGAATGGCGAAATGAGGCGCATAAAAAAATGAAACACCTCGCTGAGCATATTGCCGAAGGGATGGGAGGAAAATGTGATTTCAGGATCATGCGCGGCTACCCTTTTCTTGTGAATAATGAAGACCTCACCACCCGAATACAGGATTTTGCAGGTGAGTATCTGGGCAATGATAAAATTGAAGAACTTGAGATCTGGATGGCAGCAGAAGATTTTGCATTTTATTCGCAGCAGGCCGAAGCATGCTTTTACAGACTGGGGGTAAGGAATGAAAAGGAAGGAATTACCTCATCTGTGCATACATCAACATTTGACATTGATGAAAATGCCCTCGAAACAGGCATGGGCCTGATGGCATGGATTGCTTTAAAGGAATTGGGCAGGGAGGCATAAAAACCGTCAGGATCAATGTGTGTAACTTGCGCTGTTCAATGGCCAAAAAAAACTTGCCGTTTAGATTTATTTATTTAGATTGCAGACGTTTTCGATAATTTAATTCATTAAAATTTTAAATAAGTGCAACTTTTGACCACCTGAGTGGCACTTACTGAAACAGAACGGGACGTTATGTCAGAGGCGGAAAAACAACAGGAACTCAAATTAGGCAAGCAGGAGCAGTTTATGCTTTTGTATAAGCCTATTCATGAACGCCTGAGCCGCTTTGTTCATTCAATGGTGTGGGACAGGGAAGATGCCCGCGACATTATCGCAGATACCGTTTTAAAAGCCTATGAATCTTTTGATAAAGTAGAGCACCATGAAGTCTTCATGTACTATATGTTCGGCATTGCCAGCAGGCTTGCGAAGCGTAGAAGCCGCAGGTTGAAATTCTGGGCACCTTTTGAAGACCATCATCATGACAGTTTAATGGACAACAGCACGGGAAGTGTTGCCCGTCAGATGGAGGTAGAATCGTTATACCGGGCCATGAAACGTTTACCAGAGAAACAACGAGAAGCAGTTTCTCTTTATGAAATATCCGGATTTTCTCTTGCCGAAGTTCAGCAGGTTCAGGGTGGAAGCCTCAGCGGTGTAAAATCCAGAATAACACGCGGCCGTGAAGCATTGGCTGAGATATTATTAAAAGAACACGTACTTGAAAATCGCATGCATATTGATTCAACTTTTAAAAAAGCAGCAATTAGTTAACATTTTTTCTACTATGGAAATACATAAGAATACTAACAAACAATTGAATGACCTTCTCAATGAAGCGCGTCACGAAAAACCCGTGATGAACATGAAGGAAGTGGAAGGTATTATCAACCAGGGAAAATATACTCCTTCGGCTGCCTCAAGGGGATTTCACATTGGTATGAATAACCTGATTGTCCTTGCCGGAATCGTGGTTTCTTCATTCCTGACCTATATGGCTTTGAAAGTTGATAAAGGCGATCTCATGTCAGCTCCTCCGAAATCAAATACTGAAGTCGCAGTCGGGACTTCTGTAAATGAAGCATCGAAAAATATTTTAAGTTCAAATAATGTTGTCGGTGTACCGGCTGCATTGCCTTTAGTGAACAACGGTGCATCTGCAGTAAAAACTTCTGACAGGGTTCAACCAAAGCAGAATCCTTCAACATTACTTGCAAGTAATAAAAACCTTGCTGCAACTTTGAATGAATCAGATGAAGATATGTCAGCTCCTGTTGCCGCAAAAATGCCAAGCGGGGAATATGACATCACATTTAATTATGCAGGTCAAGCCATAAAAATGAAGCTGGTAGGGGATGAGGTTGCTGAATTCCTCGTAGATGGAAATGTGATTCCGGCTGAACAGTACGGCGATTTTGATGATATCCTTGCTGAAGGAAAGAATTACCTGATCGGAAATACCCACGCTGAAGAAGAAGGTTCAAGTTTGAATCTGATCAAGTTTTTCGATGGGCAGCTGCGTGCTGATAAGATCCTTGATAAAGAAGTGCGCTACCATTTTGAACTATCATCTTCCAATCTGACAATAGATGGTCAACCGCAATCAAATGATTTTTTCAAGAAATACAAAGGATTGTATGAGTCGAAAACCGGCAAAACAATTACCGAAGGTTCAGTTTACAAGTTTGAGCGCGGAGCCAAATCGGAATGATTATCTAAGAAATAGCAATTTGCAAAGCCATCTTCACGGATGGCTTTTTTTTTAATCCGCCGCCGCGAGGGCTAAGGCGGACGAGAGGCTGGGTTAATTCCCCGCAGCTTGCTGCGAAATTTTGGGTGCAGAGCTAGCCCCGGCGTACATACCAATTAATTGAGATTTGACTTTTGGAAGTGCAAAGCACGCACTAAAAACATTGGTCGAATTAATCTCTGTCCGCAAAAGGCAAGTAGGGATCATTCATTTGATATTTGTTGAAAGGTCCCGTTAAATTCCAATATCAATGCAGGAAGCGTAGCGTAAAAACTTATACTTTCGACTCCTGCCTGAAGCCCGTTTCCCATGATCAGTAAATTCTGGATAAAGATCACCAACCGTCACGATCTCGTCTATAAGTATTTTTTAATTTTTATTACGATCATACTGATCGTTATTGCACTTCCCAAACATACGCAGTTTAATTTTTCATTCCGGGTGGGTAAACCATGGGTGTACGAAAGCCTGATGGCGCCTTTTGATTTCGCAATTAGCAAGTCGGAAAAAGAACTGAATGATGAACGTGCAGAAGTGCTTCATGCCATGCATCCTTTTTACAAATTCGTGAATGGGGTTTCAGCGCAGCGTATCGATGCTTTCAGAAATGAACTGGAAGCAGCGCTCAGGCAGCAAACTGATGGCGCGAAAAAAACTGCCGTGGAAATTGAAAGACTTCGTGAGAAAAGGAAATTACAGGAGGAGAAAGGTGTTTCAATATTAAAAGAGATCTATTCAAGGGGAATTATTCTTTCCAACATGGATCATTTTCCTGATGATGGCGTCATCAGCATCATCAGGAATAATATTTCTGAAGATATTAATGTCAGTACATTCTACACTATTAAGTCAGCAATTGAGCTGATCAATGAAAAACTTGCAGATGATGAAGCAGACCGGCAATTCCTCGCTCCATTGCTTGAAAATGCACTGGCACAAAACATCCTTTATGATGATCAGAGCACCAGGCAATGGACAAAGCAGATGCTCGAAAATATTTCACTCACAAGAGGCATGGTGCAAAATGGTGAAGTCATCGTTCTGAAAGGTCAGGTCGTTGATGAATCCATTCTGCGTAAAATAGAATCATTTCAGCAGGAAATGCGAAACCAGGAGTTCACCGGCAGCGCAAAATGGATGTTGCTGCTCGGCCACTTCATTCTTGTATCCCTTGCCATGACCATGCTGATGCTGTTCCTGTTCCTGTTCCGCAAGGAATTCTACCTCGACAATGCCCGCATCATGCTGCTGATGATCCTGATGTTGTTGGTTACATATCTTTTCCTTTGGGCAAGAAAGGTAGACCTAATAGATATGTACCTCGTTCCTATTTGTATTCTTCCAATCATTGTAAGGGCCTTTTATGATTCACGGACTGCCTTGTTTACCCATGTGATAACCTTGCTTATTATTGGTTTTGAAGCACCAAACGGTTTTGAATTCATGTTCATCCAGACCGTCGCAGGAATGGTCGCTACATTCAGCATCTTTAGCATGAACAGGAGGTCGCAGTTTTTCATCTCTGCCATGTTGATTTTTGCCTCTTATGCGATTTCATTTGTAGGCGTTACGATCATCCATGAAGCCAATTTCAAAACGATCGACTGGATGAATTTAAAATGGTTTGCAGGCAACAGCATCATCACACTTTTCGCATTCCCTATGATCTTTATTTTTGAAAAGGCTTTCGGCTTCCTGAGCGATGTTTCACTAATGGAACTTTGTGATTCTAATTCAACAGTGCTGCGCGAGTTGGCGTTGAAAGCCCCGGGTACATTCCAGCATTCATTGCAGGTGGCAAACCTCGCAGAGGCAGCAACATTCAAGATAGGAGGGAACCCATTGCTTGCAAGGGCCGGTGCGATGTATCATGATATTGGAAAAATAGACATGCCGCCTTATTTTATTGAGAACCTGACGTCTCAAAAAAATCCGCATGATGAGTTGCCTTTTGAAGAAAGCGCCCGGATAATCAAGAGTCACGTCATAAAAGGAATTGAAAAGGCCAGGAAGAATAAGATACCTGAGCCGATTATTGATTTTATCCGAACCCACCATGGCACAACCAGATTACAGTATTTCTACCAGTCGTTTCTAAAGAACTTCCCTGATAAAATTCCTGATGAACAACAGTTCCGTTATCCCGGACCGCTGCCATTTTCAAAGGAGACAACTGTACTTATGATGGCAGACTCGGTTGAAGCATCATCCCGATCCCTTCACCATCCTGATGAAAAATCAATCACTGATTTGATTGAGAAAATAATCGGTGGGCAAATAGAGCAACAGCAATTTGTAAACTGCCCTGTTACGCTAAAGGATATCTCCGATATTAAAGTGATCTTTAAAAAAATGCTGATGAGCATTTATCACGTGCGGGTTGAGTATCCGGAATAGCACCCTATAGCTTGCACCGACGCGCCGGAATACGCTGGGTGTTATGAATTAGCCTTTCTCCCCCAGCAACTTCTCAAGATCATACAATTCATCCCTGATCCTTGCTGCTTCAATAAAGTCAAGTTCCTTGGCGGCACGCTCCATGTTTCTCCGGGTTTCTGAAATCAGTTTTTTCAACTTTTCCTTGCTCATGTATTGAACGATCGGATCTGCTGCTACGCTTGCATGTTCCGGTTCCACATAAGCATGGTCTTCTGCATATTTTGAATCTGCAACTTTAGTCTGAGTCATGATGCTTTCTTTGGATCGATGGATCTGCGTCGGAACAATGCCGTGTTCTGCATTGTATTCTGCCTGCCTGATGCGCCTGTTGTTTGTCTGATCAATGGTCTTCTGCATACTGTCTGTAATCTTGTCTGCATAGAAAATTACTTTGCCATTTACATTTCGCGCAGCCCGTCCTGCTGTTTGTGTGAGAGAACGGTTGCTTCTGAGAAATCCTTCTTTGTCTGCATCAAGAATTGCAACAAGAGATACCTCAGGAAGATCCAATCCTTCGCGCAAAAGGTTAATGCCAATCAGTACATCAAAATTTCCAAGACGCAAGTCACGTAGGATCTCAACCCTGTCGAGGGTATCAACTTCTGAATGGATGTATCGGCATTTGATGTTGAGCTTGGTCATGTACTTGGCAAGTTCTTCTGCCATGCGTTTGGTCAGGGTCGTTACAAGTATACGTTCCCCTTTCTTAACCGTTTTGTCTATTTCATCAAGCAGGTCATCAACCTGGTTCAAACTCGGACGAACTTCAATGACCGGATCAAGTAGTCCAGTCGGCCTGATCACCTGTTCCACGAGTACGCCTTCACTTTGCTCCAGTTCATAGTCTGCAGGTGTTGCACTAACAAATATTACTTGATTCATGATTGATTCAAACTCTTCAAATTTCAGCGGACGGTTGTCAAGCGCTGCAGGAAGACGGAAGCCATAATCAACGAGATTTATTTTCCGGGAACGATCACCACCATACATTGCACGTACCTGTGAAACGGTAACATGGCTTTCATCAATAACCAGTAAATAATCATCAGGGAAATAGTCTATGAGACAGAATGGACGACTACCGGTTGAACGACCATCAAAATAGCGCGAATAATTTTCAATGCCACTGCAATAGCCCAGTTCACGGATCATCTCAAGATCATAGGTGACGCGGTCTTCAAGGCGTTTGGCTTCTACAATCTTTCCTGCAGACTTCAGGTATTCTACCTGCGCCACCATGTCTTCTCCGATTTTCCAAATGGCTTCCAACTGACGGTCTGCACTGGTTACGAAAATATTTGCGGGATATATGATGACAGAATCATGCTTGTCAATGGTCATCCCTGAAATCGGATCTATCGAAACAATCTCATCTATCTCATCGCCGAAGAATACGATGCGGTATGCGATATCGCCATAAGCAATAAAGACATCTACGTTTTCACCTCTCACACGAAAAGTTCCTCTCTTGAATTCAATGTCAGTCCGTGAATAAAGCGACGTCACTAGTTTATGAAGGAAAGCATTGCGGCTGATTTTGTCTCCCGATTTTACACGCAGCGTATTCTCTTTAAGGTCTGCCGGATTACCAATACCATAAATACAGGAAACGCTGCTAACAACAATAACGTCTTCTCTCCCTGAAAGCAATGCTGTAGTTGTACTCAACCTCATTTTTTCTATTTCCTCATTGATAGAAAGATCTTTTTCAATGTAGGTTCCACTGGAAGGAATAAAAGCTTCCGGCTGATAGTAATCATAATAGGAAACAAAATATTCAACCCTGTTATTGGGAAAGAACTGCTTGAATTCACCGTACAATTGTGCTGCAAGCGTTTTATTGTGACTTAAAATGAGTGTTGGCCGTTGTACCTTTTCAATCACGTTTGCTATCGTGAAGGTTTTACCGGAACCTGTAACGCCAAGCAAGGTTTGCGCTCTGTCTCCGCGAAGTATCCCTTCAGAAAGCTGATGGATGGCTTCAGGCTGGTCGCCTGTTGGTTTGAAATCTGAGATTATTTGAAGCTTCACGATGTTGATGAGTTGATTGGTTGAATAGTTAATTTGCGAAGCTAAGCATCATCTTTGAAGCAAAAATAATACATTTCACTGGTCTCCTGATTTTCTGCTTTTAAGATAAGAAATGTAACCATTTATTAAACTCAGGCAATCTGAATAGGTCATTCTAAGTTCTGTCAATTTGGCCTGATCAATATATCCTTCATCACTTGCGACGAGCAGATGATCAAGTGTCTCAGTCAATGATCCTCGTGCCTGACGACAAAACTGTATATTTTCCTGAAAATGAAATCGGCCATGTCCTTCAGCAATATTTGCAGTTACACTCCTTGATGACCTGATGATCTGACTTGTAAGTGAATATTTTTCATCCTTTGGGAAACTCCTGCAAAGTATGGAAATTGATTTTCTGAATTCACGGCATGCTTTCCATGCATGAAGCTCTTCAAATGATTGATATGGCATCTGACATTATAGAGAAAAATAATTTTGGTTCTTCCGGCCCCAAAACTAATACTAGTCAAACAAAGTCACATCCATTATATCAGCAAATTTTATTACCGCCTGTCCAATCAACTACTCAACTACTCAACCAATCAACCACTCAACTAATCAACTATTCAACCTCTCTCCCCCTCACGCATACACCTGCTGGTTCCATATCTCCCACGCCTTATCAGCCTGTAGGCGCAGCATTCGGAATCCATTGTGTATAAAAGCCCCCTGTTCTTTTCCCTTCATAAGGAATGCCGTTTGAGCGGGATTATAGACAAGGTCAAACAACAGGTTTTTGTGGTTTAGGAATTCATATGGGATTTCAGGCAATGTATGCACATCAGGATCCATACCGAGTGGTGTACAATTTACAATGACCTGAAAAGCCTTCATGGTATTCATGTTCAGGTCTTTGTAGGTATAGTGAAAACGAGAGTCATTTCTTGTAACAAAAAAATGTTCAAGATTCAGTTTGCGAAAAACATACGACACTGCTTTAGCTGAGCCACCTGTTCCAAGTATTAATGCCCTCCTGTGGTGTGGCCGTAGAATAGGCCTGATTGCAAGTTCAAACCCCCATGCATCTGTATTGTAACCATGCAGCTCAACTTTACCGTTTTCTCCCCGCACGATCTTAATGCAGTTTACGGCTCCGATGCGTTGCGCTATGTCATCCACATTATCCATCATTGGAAGAATTTCAAGTTTATGTGGCAGCGTTACATTGAGACCAACGAGGTCTGGATTGTCGTGTACGATTTGTTTTAGATCTGAAGGGCTTGATGCCTCAAAATTTTCATACGAATGATCATGTTTGCCTTCTTTCTGAAATTTTTCTGTAAAATACTTTTTTGAAAAGGAATGCCCGAGCGGGTATCCGAAGAGACCGAATTTTTTCATTTGCCTTGATTTAAAAAAAATAAAAAATTAAAAAAAAATTATGATGCCTTTTTTGAAATAAACTGATGACGTATGAAAGCAATAATCATCGGTAGCAGGGACAGGATGATAATGCCGAATACAACCAAAGTGAAATTCTGTTTTACTACAGGAATGTTACCGAACAGATAACCAACGAATGTGAATCCGCCAATCCATAAAATATTACCTAAAATGCAAAACATGACGAATCGCCTGTAAGTCATTGATCCGAGGCCTGCAACAAACGGTGCGAAGGTCCTGATGATCGGCATAAAACGGGCAATGATGACTGTTTTGCCGCCATGTTTTTCATAAAAACCATGTGTTCTGTCCAGGTATTCTTTTTTGATAATTCGCCTTTTTGCATTGACGATTTTATGACCTATAAAATTGCCAACGAAGTAGTTGGTATTGTCGCCTGCAAAAGCCGCAACAAATAATATAACGATCACAAGGGGAAGACTTAACGCTCCCGTCCCGGCCAAAGCTCCTGCAGCAAAGAGCAGGGAATCTCCCGGAAGGAAGGGGGTAAATACCAGACCTGTTTCACAAAATATAATGAGTGCCAGTATCAGGTATGTAAGCTGATGGTATTCCTGAACCCATTGCTGTAAGTAAACATCAATGTGCGCAACGAAGTCAATAAGCTGATGAAGCAAATCCATGGGTGCCTTGTTAGAAAAACTTAAATCAATGCCTGCAAAAAGAAAATTTCAAAATAAGATCATCATGCAGGAAATCCGGTTACAAAGTTAAAAAGACTTCGTTGCAAGTCAATAGGTGGGCAAACTTTGGTCAATCTCTCTTGCATATGCCAGAATTCCGCCTTTTAAATTGTATAGGTTGGTGAAACCGAAGCGGTTTTCGAGGTTCATAATAGCTCCGGCACTACGGACCCCGCTTTTGCAATGGATCACGACAGGTTTGTCTTTTGAAATGCGGTCTGCATTGTCAAGAACTGTGGCCAGGGGAATCAGTTCTGCACCAATGTTTACAATATCATATTCATATTCCTCCCTGACATCGATAACCTGTATGTCTTCCTTGTTGTCAAGTTTTTGTTTGAGTTCCTGAACCGTGATTT
>JAPLDB010000187.1 GCA_026391975.1 Bacteroidota bacterium
AATGGAACTCTACTCACCACCGGAGGAGGTTATTAACAAAAAAACAGAGTTATTGACAAAGAAAAAAAGTAGCAAAAAAAGAAATCTTTAGTAGTAATAGTAAATATAAATCTGTCAACCAATTTCAGGCATCTTCAACTTATCACTTATCACTTATCACTTATCACTTATCACTTCTAACTTCTGACTTTTAACTTTTGCCTTTCCCCTTAACCCTCCACCCCAGCCCCAGCTCCGCATAATCCGCCCTTGCCCAATGCGTTTTGAGAGAAAGGTTAATGAAAAGGTGTTTTCCAATATCGTATTTCAATCCATACCGGTGATAAAAACGCGTATCAATTTTAGTATAGTCAACCATATAGTATCCCATGTGAACAAGTATTGTGAAGTGATTGACCTGCATTTCATATCCGCCATGAATGCCTGCACGGATTGTTTTTAAATGCTTGTCGCCTTCACTTTCGGCATCTTTAATAAACCGAAATAGACTAATATCATAAAAACCGTCAATGCCAATTGCAAGTTTGCTTTTATGGCTTAGCGGCTTTAAAAATTGAAAATAGAAAGTATGAGCAAAGTATTGTTTTCCATCCGGAGGAAAATTTTCCTTCACACCTGTTCCATAAACAAATTCTGCCATCCATCTTTTATCAACCGGAGGAACTTCCGGAACAAGGAACTTCTCAGGTTCGCTGAATACATAAGAGACCCCGCCGGAGAGAGAAATATTATTGATACCCAGATTGGGTAAACGATAAGCTGTATTTGAAAAATGCGTGATGCCATAATTCAAATGAAGAAATATGTTTTTCGAAACTTTATATCTGGTTTGCAAACCAACCCTGATTGCCGCATTAAGATGGGACCCGATTCCCATGTTTTTGTGATCGGTAACAGGATCAAATTTTTTTGTCAGGTATCCTAATCCGCATCCCGTTTGAAAATAACATTGAAATCCTTCTTTGCGAACCAAAGGAAAATTGATGTATCCGATCATCGCTACCGCATTCCCTACAACTTCATGATTGGCAAGATCGATATACATAACTGAAATTCCGGTTTGCGGATAACCATGAACCCTTTGCCACCATTTGTTGCCGTCTGTTTGCGCTTGTAATGAAAGTTCAAAACCCTGTGTATGGCCGGTGTTCAAATGCTCAACCCTGGGTCTGTGCGCCCATATGTAACCATAATGGTAATTACTAATCAGGGATTTATTGGTGAAACAATTATCTCCGCCAAAACAATACTCAGCCTGAAATAAACAGGATAAACTGAAGACCAAAAAGATAAAATAGCTGACCTTTATCATTTGCATTTTTCGGAATCGCAATACTACAAAATGAAAGCAACACGGAAGTCAGTATCGGATCATTAAAATTTGTACAAGTTATTATCTTACTATATTTGCCCAATAAAATAAATGTAACCTTTAATACCTACCACTATGGGAATGATGAAAGAATTTAAAGAATTTGCCATGAAAGGCAACGTAATGGACCTCGCAATCGGTGTAATCATCGGAGGTGCATTCGGAAAAATTGTCGGATCATTGGTAGATAATATACTGATGCCAATCGTTGGAATCCTGATGCAGGGGGTAAACTTTGCAACACTCTCCGTGAAGATTGGAGAAGCAGAAATTAAATACGGAATGTTTATTGGTGCCATTATCGATTTCATCATCATTGCGTTAGTGATGTTCATGATCATCAAGGCCGTGAACAACATGAAGCGGAAAGAAGAAGCAGCACCCTCAGCACCGCCTGCACCTACAAAGGATCAGCAGTTGTTGTCTGAGATCCGCGATCTCCTTAAAAAATAATAACTAAATTACCAATGCAATGCCATACTGAAATACATCAGGATGGCATTGCATTTAAAATATTTCGGGGGCGGGGGGAAATCGTAAACCTAAATTTTATCTTCAAATGAAAAAACTATTACTTTCTTTAACACTGATCATTATTACAGCCGGTGCATTCGCACAGCAAGATACTGTGTGGCGCCGGGGCGGACTCATTGCAATCAACTTCACCCAGGTTTCTCTCACAAACTGGGCAGCTGGCGGACAGAATTCCATTTCGGGAAATGGAATCATTAATTATTTCGCCAATTACAAACGCGGAAAAAACGTGTGGGACAATAACCTTGATTTGGGATATGGCATGCTGATACAAGGCAGTGACAAAGCCAGGAAAAGTGACGATAAAATTGATTTCTCTTCTAAATACGGACGAGAAGCATTCAGTCACTGGTACTATTCAGCTTTGTTTAATTTCAGAAGTCAGTTTACACCGGGATATAATTATCCGAATGATTCAACTGTGATCTCCAATTTTCTTGCTCCGGCATACATTACGTTTGCACTTGGTATGGATTATAAACCAAATCCTCACTTTTCGCTTTTCATTTCTCCCGCCGCTGTACGGTGGACTATTGTAAATGACAAAGACCTTAGCAATGCAGGCGCATTTGGCGTTGACAGCGGCGAAGTCGTGGAAACCGAAGCGGGTGCTTTATTAAAAGCTTCACTCAATGTGGATTTGGCAAAGAATATCAACCTGTCATCAACAGTCGATCTGTTTAGCAATTACCTGAAAGATCCGCAGAATATTGATGTGAACTGGCAGTTATTGCTTTCAGTAAAAATCAGCAAGTACTTCTCTGCAAGCCTGAGCACACAACTCATTTATGATGACAATACTACACTCACTTTCTACAAGAGTGACAATACAACTGTTGATCATACAGGACCCGGTGTTCAGTTTAAAGAAGTGCTTGGCATTGGTTTCTCTTATAAATTTGCCGGGGTTTCTGTCAAATAAATATTAAAATGCATACTTATCAATGGCTGCCCAAACCAGGCAGCCATTTTTTATTTCTTTACTACCTTGCTCTTCAATTCTGCATTAAGTGAACAAGAAAGTTCAGAAGCCTATAGAACAGAAAGAAATTCCGTCTGCGAAAAAAAACAACAGGCTACGGCATTGGATTTTTGCAGCCGCATGCATTTCATATGGTCTTTCCATTTTCAACGAATACGCCCTCGACGATTTTATCGTTATCGTAAATAACAAATTCACGCAGGCCGGATTTGCAGGCATTTGGAACATTCTCAGCAAGGACTCATTTGCCGGAATGACGGACGGTAATGTCGCAGGGCTTGCAGGCATCAGATACCGGCCGCTCTCCTTAATTACATTCGCCATCGAACACCAATTTTTCGGTAGCAGCCCATTTATATCTCACCTCATCAATGTATTTCTCTATGCCTGTTCAGGAGTTTTGCTTTTCAAATGGGTCCTCCTTTTTAAAACAACATTTTCAGAAAAGAGCTGGCGGCTAATTGCATTTACTGGCTCTCTCCTATTTATCGCACTTCCCGTCCATTCCGAATCCGTCATCAACATCAAAGGACGGGATGACCTGTTGTGCTTGCTGTTTTTTCTTCTAGCAGCGCTTCAGTTGTTTCATTATGCAAAATCAGCAAATCATAAAAACTTACTATTATCTGTCCTCTTTTATTTTCTCTCCCTTATGAGCAAAGAAACTGCCATTACTTTTCTTGCAGTTTTTCCACTCACCCTATTTTTATTTTCTGATTCAAGCCGTAAAAAAATAATTAACCAATCTCTTTTGTTCGGAGCTATCGCATCCATATTTCTTCTTCTCAGATTTCTTGCAACAAAAGAA
>JAPLDB010000208.1 GCA_026391975.1 Bacteroidota bacterium
GAATAAGAAGTCAATTCATAATCCGCCGGTAAAACATACCTCAGAGAAAAGTGTTTCTAAAGTTGTTAAAGAAGTTTCTAAACCAGATAATACATCATCAACTGTGTCCTTAAGTAAACTAGGTAAAGCCAAAATCCGCCCGAAGTCAGAAAAAGAAACCCCACGTAAAATTGAAAAGATCGTTGATATCGGTCAGCTTGAAAAAAAGCTCGCTGATATCATGGCGCTAGATCACAAAGAATTTACAGTAGAGGAGAAATTGAAAGCACTTTATGTGCTTCAGCAAATCGATTCTAATATTGACAAAATCAGAACCGTGCGCGGTGAACTTCCAATGGAGGTAACTGATCTTGAAGATGAAGTGGCTGGCCTTGAAACCCGCATTACGCATATTAATGCTGAGATTGCTGAATCTCAGGAAATGATTGCGAAGAAGAAACAAGCAATTAAAGATTCAAAAGATCAGATCAAAAAATACGAAACTCAGCAAGAGAAAGTAAAAAATAACCGCGAGTACGAATCGCTTACTAAAGAGGTAGAGTTTCAAAATCTTGAAATTCAACTCTCCGATAAGCGCATCAAGGAATATACTGCTGAGATTAAAAACAAGGAGGCAAACCTGGAAATTACACAGGGAAATCTCGAAGACAAAAAGAAAGTTCTCAAGACTAAAAGGGCTGAACTTGACAGTATCATTGCTGAAACAGAAAAAGAAGAAACGCACCTGGAAAAGATTTCCCAAAAAGCGCGTGCCATCGCAGATGAGCGCCTGCTTTCAGCATACCAGCGCGTTCGCAGCAATGCACGCAATGGATTGGCAGTGGTTGCAGTACAAAGGGATGCATGTGGTGGATGTTTCAACAAGATTCCACCTCAAAGACAACTTGAAATTCGCCAGCATAAAAAAGTAATTGTATGTGAGCACTGTGGAAGAATTCTTGTCGACTCAAGTATCGAAGAAGAGAATCCGGTCACTGCATAAAGGAATTTCAATAAATTAAATAAAGCCCCGTAGAATTCATCTACGGGGCTTTTTTTGATTTTGGAATTAGTTATTTTTGAATGACTGGATTACTGCGAACATCTCACATATTTTTTCGTTTATTTATACAATTTCTCATCAGCAATGAAAAAATGGCTTCTTGCTTTTCTTTTTGCCCTAACAGCTGTTCCTGGCTGGGCTGGTTTTGAATATTCCCCAAATCTTCGAAAATCATTTCAGCTAATATTGAAGTTGCGTCTGAGCAACGCTCAGGTACTTCTTGAAAAGGAAAAGGCGGAGCACCCATCTAATTCTCTTACTCTTTTATATGCCAATTACTTTGACTTTATTAAGGCATTCATTACAGAGGAAAAGGCTTATGGAGATACCTTAAGATTGAACACCGAGCGCAGATTAAGGTTGATTGACCTGGATAAAGAAAATTCTCCTTTTAGGTTGCTTGCAAAAGCAGATATGCTGATTCAGACAGCAATGATCAAGGCGAAGTTTGGCGAAAATGTTTCTGCTGCCCTTGATATCCACAAGGCGTATAAATTTGCCGAACAGAACTTTATTCTTTACCCCACATTCCCGCTGAATAAAAAAACACTCGGCCTCCTGCATGCAATGGTTGGTGCCATTCCGCATGAATACAGGTGGCTGGTTAGTATTGCCGGAATGGATGGAACAATTCCGCAGGGGAGTGATGAGTTATTCAGGTTGTTGGGTGAAACTGACAGAGGAGTCTTTCCTGAGTATAAAGAAGAGGTCTTGTTCTATCTTGTTCAGATCTATTCTTCCATCACAACAAATGATTCGATTACAGCACTCCTTGCTGATTCAGTTAAGAATCACGCTGCGGATAGTCCGCTGATGATGTATTGTTATACCAACCTCACATACAAGTCAGGAAAGAATGAGGATGCACTTGCCATGATAAATACTTTTGATGCTGGAAATACTTTTCCTTTTTATTTTCTACATTATAAAAAAGCCC
>JAPLDB010000138.1 GCA_026391975.1 Bacteroidota bacterium
GTCCTTGTTTTATTGACCCTGTAATCAGCTGAAATATTGGACTCGATCACACATATAGCCATAGGCATTTGTACAGGAGAACTGATTGCCGGAAAAAAACTCGGTAAGAAAGCAATGCTGTGGGGAGCCATTGCGAACAGCATACCTGACATAGATGTCATTACAAGTTTATGGATGAATCCGGCTGACTCGCTCCTGGCACACAGAGGGTTTACACACTCCATTCTATTTCAGCTTCTTTTCATTCCTTTAGCAGCCTATACGCTGAAGCGCCTATATAGCAAAGAGGATTTTTCCTTTAAAAACTGGATGCTTCTAATTGGCAGCGGATTGTTCTTGCATATTTTTCTGGATGCACTTACTTCTTATGGCACAGGGTGGTTTGAACCTTTCAGTCATTACCGCGTTTCATTCAATACACTGTTTATTCTTGATCCGATATTCTCAATTTTCTTTTGGATTGGTGCAATAGTCTTGTTGATACAGAAAGCAAAAAATCCAGCCAGAAGAAGAATAGCATTCATCGCCACAACATTAAGCGCATGTTATCTTTTATTCGCGCTGATCAATAAAGTACGTGTGAATGAAGTGATAGAAAAGACACTAACGAGAGATCAGATCTCCAATGAAAATTATTTCTCCACTCCTACTCCGCTCAATAATTTTCTGTGGTACATTGTTGCAAGCGACAGCAATGGATTCCATATCGGGTATTATTCAATCTTTGATAAATCTGACAGCATTCAATACACAACCATCATCCGCAATCAGCATGTTGCGGATTCACTATCACGGAATGAAGATGTTCAAAAGCTCGAGCGTTTTTCACAGGGATATTTCCTTCTTGAAAAGGACAGCAATGCAACCATATTTAGTGACATGCGCATGGGACAAATCGGCGGGTGGTCGAACCCGGAAGCTCCGTTTGTATTCAAGTATTATTTAAGTGACGCAAAAGACAACTCTCTGATGATTCAAAAAGGAAGAATGCAGGCGATGGAAGATGGGGCTATGGGAAAATTGTGGGAGCGGATAAAAGGTCAATAATCTTATTGAGCGTCAGCAATTTTTCGCTTAACCAATAATGCTGCTTAACCAATTGCAGCTTCCTTCAAATAAAACGGCTCAAACAAAGAAACATCTTCGAATTCCTCTCCTGTAAATTTTGCTTCAGCCAGCGAAATCATACCAGTCGCTGATAAATTCACCTCAGCAAAAACAGCATTCAGGTTACTTTCGAAAAGAGGTTTGCATTTTGAATATCCGTCCCCAAAAAAGACAACTCGGTGAGACTTCAGCATTTCAACAAATGAATTTTCATTTACTACCACTGCTTCAGCAGGAGAGATTTCATTCAGCGAAGAATCAAATAAAGCGCAATAAACTTCCATTCTGCGGGCATCGAGCATGGGGAGGAGAACAATAGAACCAGGAGCCAAGACATTATAGCCAGGAGTTATGACTTTAGAGTCAAGTGCCAAGATGTTAGAGTTAAGAGGCAAGACATTAGAAGCAAGATAACAGCCGGCGAGGGATTGAAGCGTGGGAATTGCAATAAGGGGTTTCTTCAAGGCATAGCACAAACCTTTGGCAGTGCTTACACCTATTCTTAAGCCTGTATATGAACCGGGGCCTTTGCTTACGGCAATGGCGTCAAGTTCATTCAATTTAATTCCTGCTTCTTCGCTTGCTTTCTGAATAAATACGGTCAGATTTTCTGAATGTGAAAAGCCTGCATTTACCTCATGAAGCGACAACAGTTTTCCGTCACGCGCAATGGCAATAGAACAAACTGTAGTGGAAGTTTCAATTGAAAGTATGACAGCCATTTATTATTAGAACAAATATTTACCCTATCGAATAACTTAATTACCCCATCGAATATCGAATAAAATCCAACGAATAAACGAATTGCGAATGTTCTAATTTCGTAATTCGTTTATTCTTCACAGATTCGTTATTCGACGGGGTAATGGTTACTTCTTTTCCTTTGAATAGAGCTTCTCCTTCGTCACCACGTCAACTGCATCCCCTTCTTTCAGTACTTTTGAAATAAGGCTATAAGGCGCCGTTACTACTTCCTGCCCTTCTTTCAACCCTCCAATAATTTCTATGTAATTATTATCCTGGACGCCCACTTTGACAGGAACGAGCTTCAATTTTCCAGCTTCAATTACAAATACACATTCTGATTTCTTATCCTCTTTTTCCTTATCCTTGGCTTTTTCATCAACTACCTTTACGTCATCAACACCTTCTTCAAGATCTTCATTACTGCCTCCCTTCATCAATGCCTTATCCTTTTGAGTCGTGTCCCGTGTAGTAACAGCCTGGATCGGAACGGATATTACATCTGCTACTTTTTTTGTCATGATGTCAACCGTTGCAGACATCCCCGGATTAAAAACACTTTTGCCGGGGTGCTCAGCGTCCACAATGTCAGAATATGATTCACGCAGTATCCTAACCTTCACTTTAAAGTTTGTTACCTGATCAGTACTCATTACGGAAGTGTTGTTTGCCGAATTAGACACTTCAGTCACAATTCCCTTGAATTTTTTACCGAGGTATGCATCCACCTCAATGGTTGAAGTATCACCTACATTCACACGCACAATGTCATTTTCATTCACGTCTACACTCACTTCCATTTCGTTCAGGTTAGCCAGTGTCATCATTTCTGTTCCTGCCATCTGAGAGGTTCCTACTACCCTCTCCCCTTTTTCCACATTCAGCTTTGAAATTGTTCCATCAACCGGCGCAAAAATGGTTGTCTTCTTCAGGTTGTCCTGGGCTTCCTTTAATGAAGCTTCAGTACTTCTGATATTAAAGTCAGATGCATCAGCGCTTTGTTTAGCTGCGTCAACTTCTGCCTTTGCTACATCGTAAGCACTTTTTACGGCTTCCCACTCGCTTGCTGAAATCAGCTTCTCATCGAAAAGTTTTTTAGTCCGCTCATAGGTAAGTCTTTCCCTCTCAAACTGTGACTGAACCTGGGCCATACGTGATTTTGCTCCTTCAAATCCTGCCTTTGATGAATTCAACATTGCGACCATTCTGTCCACATTGCTCTGGTAAATATCAGGAAGAATTTTTGCAAGCAGTTGTCCTTTGGTAACATGATCGCCTTCTTTTATGGTAAGCTCAACAATTTCGCCGCTGACATCGGGAGAAATTTTAACTTCTACTTCAGGTTGAATTTTTCCGCTTGCAGAAACAGTTTCAACGATGGTGCGTTTGCTCACCTTTTGAGAAGTAACCTCCTTTTTGGGCTCCTTCCCTATCCATCCTGCTTTCTTACCGATGATGGCCAGTGCAACGAGAACCACTACGGAGATGATCAGATAACGGAGAACCTTGCTTTTCTTTTTCATATGATGAGGTGATGAGGTGATTAAGTTAGTGAGTGATTAAGTGACTAAGTGATTAAGTGATTAAGGTAGTAGTAAGATGGAGACTAATCAATTAAAAGGACAATGATTTTCCCATGTAAAAATCCAATACTTTAACTCTGAAGATGTAATCAAATTTTGCCTGAAGCAGGTCTGATTTTGCTTTTGTGAAATTATTTTTAGCAAGTAAATAATCATAAGTACTGATCAGTCCTACATCATATTTTTGCTGGTTCATATTCATACTTTGCTGCTGGGCACTCACGTTTTTTTCGCCGGCAACAAATTTCTGATACGCTGCTCCTGCATCTGCAACCGCCTGTTCAATACTCTTATACATTCCTTTTTTAGTTTGCTCAAATCCCAGTTGGGTTTGCTGAAGGTTGATGCGTGCCCGCTTAATATTTGAATGTGTACTCCATGCATTGAACAAAGGAATCGCAAGACTGAAGCCGATTGACTTACTTAAGTTCGCATCGAGTTGATCATTGAAAGGCGTATTTTCAAGAATTGGAGTAACGGATGTTTCAGGATAAGAAGAATAAACAGCAACTGTATCAGCTGTATAACCGATCAAAGGAAACCCGCCAATGGATGTGTTATATCCTTTCACCCGTTGACTGGAATTAGAAAATGATGTTCCAATATTTCCGCTCATGGAAAGCCTCGGATAGACAGCTCCTTTTGCAATGCTCAGGCCCTTCTCAGCACTTAGCACTTTGTACTCATAACTTTTCACATCGGGTTGGTTGCTCAGGGCACTGAGGTAAATGGCCTGTACATCACTATATCCTGCTTCCATTAGAGGTGCAGGAAATTCGGGAACAACAATTCTGAAATCAGCGACTGTATCCAACTCAAGCAATTGCTTTAATGATAACATGCTTTGATTGTATGCAGATTGTGCTGTAATTAATCTCAGCTCATCCGCTGCAAGTTGTGACTCCATATCAAGCAGGTTGCCTTTGCTTGCGCTTCCAAGTTCCTCCATACGCTTCATTCTGTTACGCTGAAGTTTGGTCGCGTCTACCTGATCTGTTGTTATTGCAAGCAACTCTTTGTTATAAAGTACCTGCAGGTATACAGTAGCCACGTTCAATGCCATATCGTTCTTCACTTTTACCAGGTCGTACTTGCTACTCATGTAGTTGAGCTTGCTTTGTTTCAAAGAATTTATCAGCGTGAAACCTTCGAAAAGTGAAAGTGAGCTGCTGAGAGAAAACGAATTACTCCTTACCTGGTTTTCAGTAAACTGGTTTGTGTATGGATCAATGCTTCGACCGAAATAATAGTTGTTTGAAGCAAATCCGTTAAGTGACGGAAAAAGAGTGGCTGTGCTTTGGTTCACTCCGGTTTTAGTGAGTTCAACGCCCAGTTCGCTTTGCTTTACGCTTAGGTTGTTTGCAAGCGCATAATCTATGCATTGTTGCAGCGTCCAGGAAGTTTGTCCGTAAGACGCACCGGACAAAACAAGAAGAAAGAAGAAAATTCTGATTTGTGTCATAAAATTTCGTGTGCAAAGTAAATCAATACCTACAGAACTGAAATACCTTAACGAATATTAACCGATAGTAGGAAAGAAAGGTGTGAGATAAGAGATATGAGACGCAAGAACTCAAAGAAATAGCTATTAATCAATAGCATTTAAGATTCGCTGGACATCGGCTGTATGCCTGAAAGGAGTAATCATAGTTTTAGCCTTATCTACAGAATCGATAGTCACTGAGGCATCAAAATAACCGAATCCCTGGTATATGCCATTCTCAACGACTACTACAGATTTTTCATTCAATGTCCTGCCACTGTCAATGATTAACTTAGACTCCTGAGAATTTTCAAAACGCTTCAATGCTTTTTCAACTCTTTTGTTATACTTCTTTATGCCCTCAGCTCCGGCGCATATCCCTTTGCATTTTTTCACCTGATAATCAAAGCAAGCACCGTTGCTGGATTGAATTCCGCAGTATTTCGGGCATAATTCAAATTCGTCGATCAAACTGAACATAAATTCCCTTGCTTCTTCAAAGCTTTGAAAAGTCCGTATGGGAATGATAGAACGGTGGTTTTTTGCAAACATCAGGTGACGAATGCCCTTGATGTCAGTATACTCTGTCAGTACATAGTTTCCTCTGTCACGTTTTTGCGCCTGGTTATATTGCGGATAAATTCTTTTGATCTCATCTGACTCTAAAAGCAAAGCAATCAATTCACTGCCACAGATCTTATACGTGATATTGGCGATGGAGTTAATAAAAGCGAGTCTGGCTCCCTTACCCGTGAAGTGGGAATAGATCCTGCTCCTGATGTTGATGGCCTTGCCCACATATATTATCCTGCCACCTGTATCGTGAAAATAATACACACCTGTTTTTTCGGGCAAAGCTTCATAAACTTCCCTGGGCAAATGCGGAGGAAGCATTGCTTCTTTTGAATTCCGTTTCAGAGATGAATTGACAACGTCTTCCTTGTCATGAGCAAGGCAATGTTCAAACAGCTTTACGGTTGCCAATGCATCTCCCATGGCGCGGTGCCTGTCATTGAAACCAATGCCAAGAGAAGAACAGATGTTTCCAAGACTGTAAGAGTTATATCCCGGAAATATTTTTCTGCTTAACCTGACGGTACAAAGTTTTTTTCGCCTGAAATCAGCTCCCAGCTCCTTGAATGCGCGATGCAGGTATGAATAGTCAAAATTTACAGAGTGTGCGACAAAAATACAGTCGTCTGTCATTTCCCATATCTTCTTGGCCACTTCAGGAAATGCAGGAGCATCCCGAAGCATTTCATTGGTGATACCTGTAAGCCTTGTTACATAAGGCAAAACAGGAGATCCCGGGTTGATTAGAGTCTGGAAGGAATCCACAACCTCCTTCCCATCATGCACCAGGATTGCGATCTCAGTAATGCCTGTTGATGCAGACCAAGAGCCTGTGGTTTCGATGTCTACAATGGCAAATCGTTTCATTTCAGGAATGGTGAGATGTACTAATAAAAAGGCAACGGTTGGAACAGCAAATTTATTTTACTTTTTCAAATATGGGAGAAAAAATTAGTGAATGAATGACCATGCATGGCCTAAGGCCAGATGTCTTGCCACTAATTTCACCAATTATCACCAATCGATTCCTCAATCAAAATTCTGATGCGTGTGAATTTGTGTAATTGGTGACTTGCATTTAAATTCAACCAAGTCTCACCGAATGCAAGGGGTCTTGCCACTAATTTCACCAATTATCACCAATCGATTCCTCAATCAAAATTCTGATGCGTGTGAATTTGTGTAACTGGTGACTTGCATTTTAATTCAACCAAGTCTCACCGAATGCAAGGGGTCTTGCCACTAATTTCACCAATTATCACCAACCGATTCCTCAATCGAAATATTGATTCGTGCGAATTTGTGTAATTGGTGGCTTGCATTTTAATTCAACCATGCTCGCTTAAGGCGAGAGCAGAAATTCCTTCGATAAAAATTAATGAAATAACATTCTTGGCAATTTATTCTAAGTTTGCGGTCAAATAAAACCACTTCCAATGCAGCACATTAAATTGATTATTCCCGGCATCTTTATTCTTCTCGTAAATCTTGTTTTTGCACAGGATTCTTTAAACGTCTCTCAGGTTGAAAAGGCTATGAGCCACGGAACGCATATTGGCTTTACGATTGATATTCCCCAGGCAAAATTGAAGGATGTAGTTAATGCCTGGAAGAAATACATCAAGCGCGGTGAAACGAAAGCATCGGTGGAAAGCAATGAAGACGAATACCAGATAAGTGGCACAGCCCTCACCAATATCTCTGCGCAGCCCATGAATGTATATACAACTATCAAAGAAGCAGAGAAAGCCATCCGCATTACTTCATTTTTTACAGAGGACGACTCCAACTTTATTTCCACTTCTTTGAATGCTGAAAAGGCATCTGCGACCGAAAAACTAATGAAAGATTTTGCCAGAATGCAATACAGACTTGCAGTGGAAAATGAACTTAATGATGAAACAAAAAATCTTGAGAAGCTTGAAAATGAAAAGGAAGACCTGATCAACGACAATGAGAAATCGAACAAAAACATCAGTGAGTATGAACGAAAGATAGACCGCGCCAAAGCAGAAATCGAAAGCAACGGATCGGAACAATCAAAGCGAAGGGCCGATGTTGCAAACCAGAAAGAGATCGTGCGTTCCACCACTCCAAAAACCGAAACTTACGATCTGGAAGAAAAGAAGCTCAACTCACTCGAAAAAGAATTAAAGAAACTGGAGAAGCAGGGAGAAAACCTTCATAGCGACATTGACGGATGGAACAGCGACATCAGGTCTGAAAAGCGCAAAATTGAAAAAACGGATGATGAGATCAAAGAAAAGAAAGAAGCGATGTCAAAGCAGAAGGATCATGTGAAGGACGTGAAGGAAAAAATGCTGAACATCAGGTAGGGTACGAATAACGAATCAATACGAATATACGAATTACGAATAATTTAGCAGAACGATTATTGCAAATTTGCACAACGCTTTCATGATAGTTCATGTGAAGGGGGTGAAGGAAAAAATGATGAACATCAGGTAGAGTACGAATAACTAAGGTACGAATAACGAAAGCTTACGAATTTTCGAAAAGCGAATTTTACGAATATAGAATCAGAATGAGAATTTTAGAATGTATCTATTCGTAAATTCGAAAGGATTCGCTATTCGTACTGCCGGTTATTTGGCTTTTCGAAGAGTGAAGGTGAATGTTGTTCCCACTCCGTAAGAACTTCTCACGTTAATGGTTTGCTTGTGGGCTTCGATGATGTGTTTTACGATGGCCAGTCCCAGCCCCGTTCCGCCGGCTTCGCGTGAGCGGCTTTTATCAACACGGTAAAAACGTTCGAAAACCCGTGGCAAGTGCGACGGTTCGATACCTATTCCTGAATCCGTAATTTCAACGAGTACATTTTCATCCATGTCGTAAAATCCGGTGGTGGTATTGCCTCTTTCCCTTCCATACTTGATCGAGTTCACTACAAGGTTTACAATTACTTGTCTGATCCGTTCTTTATCTCCATAAACATAAATAGGCCTGTCGCTGCCTTTCTTAAATGTAAGGGAAATGTATTTCTCCTTCGCTTTTAATTCAGAAGAATCGTAAACGTCCTTTACCAGCTCATTGATATCAAATGTCCGCTGATCGAGTATCAGTTCTCCGCTTTCCAGTTTGCTTATTGCTTCAAGGTCTTCCACGATCAACCCAAGTCTTTCCGCACTCCTGGCTGCCCGCTGCAGGTATTGCACATTCACTTCTTCATCGTGCATTGCTCCATCAAGGAGGGTATGAATATATCCCTGAATATTGAAGATGGGCGTCTTCAGTTCATGTGAAACATTTCCCAAAAATTCCTTTCTGAATGTTTCCAGTTTTTTCAACTCTGCAATCTCATCGGTACGGTTCTGCTCCCAGTTTTTTACTTCTCTTGAAACTTCATTTACGACATCTTCATTCAGGTCTGCTTTTTCCTTTGCCCTTATTTTTGAATCCTTATTACTGGAGATGGTTTTGTAAATGAGTTTTATCTTCCGGTAAATGAATATTTCGAGGAGATAATAGAAGATGACAAAAACAGAAATGAACGTGACGGTAAAGACAACGAGCATTGAAATCCAGTTCTTCTGAAAAATGGCTGAGATATTTGTCAGCCACTCAGCAAAAATTACAATCAGCGATGCAATTAATGCAGCGATGAGCGCAAGCGTCCTGGGAGTTGGATTTTTCACGAAGCGAAAGTAGGGACGATAACTGTTATCTGTTAACCGTGTTCCGGAAAACATTAACAACAGACATACTAAAACTCAAATTTATAGCCAATTCCTTTTACTGTTTTGATGTTATCCTCACCCAGTTTTTCACGGAGCTTGCGGATGTGCACATCAATTGTCCTGTCGCCAACAATAATGTCGTTTCCCCAAACGCGGTCCAGGATTTCATCACGCGTAAAAACTTTTCCGGGTTTGGAAGCAAGCAAGGAAAGCAATTCAAACTCTTTGCGGGGTAAAACAAATTTTTCTTCATTTCTATGAACAAGGTATTGCTCCCTGTCAATTCTGAGGTCGCCCACAAATACTACATTTCCCTTTTCTTCCTTGGCACCGTTGTCGTATCTCCTGAACAAAGCATTGATCCGGCTTACAAGCACACGCGGTTTGATCGGTTTTGTGATATAGTCATCAGCGCCTACCTCAAATCCTGCAATCTGTGAATAGTCTTCGTTTCGCGCAGTAAGAAAAGCAATCATCGTTTTTTTAAATTCGGGAATCTCCCGAAGCTGCCTGCAAGTCTCTATTCCATCTTGCTCAGGCATCATGATATCGAGAATGATCAGATCAGGATGTTCTTTCTTGGCTTTGACAATGGCTTCCTTTCCGTTCAATGCCTTAAAAACCTCATAGTTCTCCTTCTTCAGGTTATATTCCATGAACTCAAGGATATCCGGTTCGTCATCTACCAATAAAATTTTATAGCTCATTCGTGTGAAAAATTTTTGCTAAAGGAAACAAA
>JAPLDB010000191.1 GCA_026391975.1 Bacteroidota bacterium
CCTTATAAAAAGAATACACTAAGTAATCGGTTTTTATAAGGAACAATTAGAGAGCTGGATGAGTTTTTGTCCTGATGCACTCCAAAGAATTAAAAACGTAGCATATAAAGAAGAGAGCCTAATCCCTCTTTTTGAATATTACAATCACTGCATACCATCAGGAAAGGTTATCTACAAATATTCTCCTCCTGATACAAAGGCCAGATTTTATTTAATATGCGGCGTAGGAATAACCAAAATTCATTTCATTGGCGATAATTCAATCCCAGCGCTCGATGATGAAACTTTCAGCAAATCTGTTAATCCAACGGCAGCAATTGGAATTGAATTTCCATTCACAAGACAGTATCAATTAATTTCATTGTTAACTGAATTACAATGGAAAAGTTTTAAGTTAAAATCTCATTCTGTGTCACCTGTTACTTTCAATAAATACAACTATACATTCGCAATGAACTACCTTAAGTTCAATGCAGCACTTCAATAGTGGTTTTTAGCGAAGACAGTACAACCCAATATAAATGGCGGTATTACATTTGCGTATTTGGTGTCATCTGAAAATAAAAAACAAATTATTGATGGCACAACAGGACAACTTAATGAATGGTCGGGGCTCGATGGAATACGAGGTTATGATTTCGGTTACTTTGCTTCGGCCGGCGTAAGCATAAAGCGCTGGGGAATTTCATTCAGATATGAACACACTCTCGGTTTTTCAGATTTTCTCAATATTGCCGCACCCATTAACACCCTTAATTGCCTCATCTCATTCCGTCTTAACAAGATGTGAGCGAATTCTCACCCCCGCTCCTTCTCTCCCAGCATTGGCACAAAACTGAACTGATCCAGTTCATGGGTTTTAAAATCAAAATCCGAAAGCTTGAGCACAGTGGTCATCACCTGCATCTTCCCTGCTCCGACAAGAATAACTAGAATGCCGCCCACCTTCAATTGTGCCATCAAATCTTGCGGAATAAAAGGAACACCACACGTCACTAGTATTTTATCGAATGGCGCATAGGCAGACAACCCTTTGTAACCGCCACCATTAAAAAGTTTGGGATTATAGTAAATGGCCGGGAGAAAGACTTTTGTTTTGTCATTCAAATCCTTTTGCCTTTCAATTGAAATAAATTTCGCCACAAGTTTCATCCGCATTCTTGCCTGGTAACTTTTGATAATAACATTTGTGGGAACTTCTTCTCCAATTTAATTCTCCAACAATGATCTCTGAAAAGCTGCGGTATATGCTGTGAGATAATAAACCTTGCTTTGTATTAATATTGTTTTTAGCTTGCCAAGTATTATAAAAAATAAATTGTTTAACCAAACCAAATTTTTATGAGAAAACAGATTACGCTTTTTGTATTGCTTTACTTCTTTGTAAGCATGCAGGTTTTTGCACAAGGCAGAACGCTCTCGGGTAAAGTTTCGTCATCACAGGACAACCTCGGCATTCCTGGAGTGAGTGTGGTTGTTGTAGGAACAACTACAGGAACAACTACTGACATTGATGGTAACTACAAATTCATTGTCCCATCGACTGCGACACAATTGAAATTTTCAGGTGTCGGATTGAAATCCAAAACCATGGACATTGGCGCATCAGACGCTATGGACGTGGCTATGGACAATGAAGTTACAAAGCTGAATGAAGTTGTTGTCACTGCATTGGGTGTCTCAAGAGAAAAGAAATCTCTTGGTTATGCGACGCAGCAAATTTCCGGAGAGCAATTGACCGCCGTTAAAAGCGGTAGTTTTATTAATCAGATTTCAGGAAAGGTTGCCGGAGTTCAGGTGAGAAACAATGGTAATCTGGGGGGGTCTACAAATATTATTGTTCGTGGAACAACTTCTCTACTTGGAGATAACCAGGCATTGTTTATTGTAGATGGAGTACCCATGGATAATTCCAGAAGCAATGTCCAGTTTCAAGATAGGGGAACAGCCGGATATGACTATGGAAGCCCTGTATCTGATATCAATCCTGAAGATATTGAATCAGTAAATGTACTAAAAGGTGCTGCTGCTACTGCACTTTATGGTTCCAGGGCGGCCAGGGGAGTAATTCTTATTACTACCAAGAAAGGCAGATTGGCGTCCTCATCTACAAAGAAAAGATTCGGCGTTACTTTCAATACCAATATGACTGTTGGGGTGATAGACAAATCTACCTTCCCTACTTATCAAAATGAATATGGCGCAGGATATGGCCCGTATTATGATGGTCAGGGAAGTCATTTTTTCCTTGAAGATGTAACCGGTGATGGTACGGCTGATGATCTGGTTACTCCATATACTGAAGACGCATCTTATGGTGAACATTTCGATCCGAATCTACTGGTTTATCAATGGGATGCCTTTGTTCCTGGAGGCAAAAACTATCACAAGGCAACACCGTGGGTTGGTCATGCATCCAATGTAGATGAGGGTCCTATTTCCTTTTTCAACAACTCCATTTCAAACACCAACAGTATCGCCTTCGACGGTGGCTCAGATAAAGGATCTTTCAGAGCTTCGTTTGCGAACTCTAACGAATCCGGGATTATGCCAAACAGCACTTTAAAGAGATACAATTTCGGTATTAACGCAGGGTA
>JAPLDB010000211.1 GCA_026391975.1 Bacteroidota bacterium
AAAACAATTAGAAGGAGGGAGGCAATACGTTTCATAAAAGAAAAGGATAAAAAAGGAAATGGGCGACCGGTCAAATTTTAGATGTGTTTAGTCTTCCTGCAAAGATGCGATTCTGAATGGTAAAAGGAAAGCAGAAGTGAAGGGTAAAATGGCGATTTTTACAATAGGGTGTTGAAAGAAGGCTTTTCTTGAAAAATCAGATTGAATACGTCAATGGTTTTATACCGATTTATAATGCAATGGTGTTTTCTTTCGAAGTGCATCAGCGGGCTCCGGAACCCAATGATGTAATCCTCCTGCAAGCTCATCGTTGAAAGTTTTTGGAATATTTCCTTCGAGTGTCCTTTCTTTCCAGGTCAGCTGCTGTTTTCCATCATCTCTTCTTTCCATGGTGATGCATCCTTCAACAGGGCAAACCAGAGAACATAAATTACATCCTACGCAGTTTTCTTCTATGATGAAAGGTTTTCTGTCAGCACCATTTTCTTTTAAACCGATGGCCTGGTGCGCACCGTCTTCGCAAGCTGTGTAACACAACTGGCAGCCAATGCATTTTTCTTCATGAATATCGGCGACGATTTTATACTTTAGGTTCAGGTCTTCCCAGTGCATAATATTCTGCAGTGCTTTGCCGCGAAAATCATCCAGTGTTTTGAATCCTTTTTCATCCATGTATTGCTCGAGGCCCGCAACCATTTCGCGGATTATTCCAAAACCGTAATGCATAACCGCTGTGCAAACCTGAACAGATGTTGCACCGAGAAGAATAAATTCAACTGCATCTCTCCAGTTCTCAATGCCGCCAATTCCAGAAATAGGAATGTTTACACCGGGATGCTGGGCACAATTCTTCAGCATGTTCATCGCAATTGGTTTTACCGCCGGGCCGCAGTATCCGCCATTGCTGCTTCTCCCGTCAACAATAGGGTAGGGGACGAACTTATCGATATCAACACCCACAATACTCTGAATGGTATTGATGAGGGAAATGGCATCGCCTCCACCTTCAACTGCTGCCAACGCAGGACGGGTGATGTCGGAAATATTTGGGGTTAGCTTTACGATTACAGGGATTGTGGCAACCTCTTTAACCCAGCTCACAATTGTTTTCAGGACTTTCGGTTCTTGTCCGACAGCGCTTCCCATGCCACGTTCACACATGCCATGCGGACAGCCAAAGTTAAGTTCAACACCGTCAGCACCTGCATTGGTGACATCTTTCATGATCTGGTGCCACTCTTCTTTTGTTTCAACCATGAGCGAAGCAATCACTGCATGATCAGGAAATCGTTTTTTCACTTCTTCAATTTCCCGAAGGTTATCCCGCAGTGGCCGATCAGTGATTAGTTCAATATTGCTGAAGCCCATCATCCGTGTATCACGGTAATTCAAGGCACCATATCGTGATGAAACATTCACCACAGGAACGCCCAGTGTTTTCCACACAGCGCCACCCCAGCCGGCATCAAATGCTTTCATGATCTGGTAGCCGCTGTTGGTAGGCGGCGCAGAGGCAAGCCAGAAAGGGTTTGGGGATTTAATTCCGGAGAGATTTGTGATAAGATCAGCCATTTTTATATTATTTTAATTTCGAATAGCGAACAGGGAATGATGAATGATGAAATAAATCCATTCTACTTCGTGATAAGCCAATTCCTTGTTCATTACTCATTACTCATTACTCAATACTTAATTCTCAATTCTCATTACTCATTACCTAATACTCATTTTAGAAATTCTTTTATTCCCCAGGCAGCTTTTTTCCCATTGGCAACTGCATTCACCACTTCCTGTCCGCCACTAACAGCATCGCCGGCAGCGAAATATTTTTTATTGGAGGTTTGGAATTCTTCATTCACCGCTATTCTGCCTTTTTCATCAAGGGAAATACCGGCTAGTCTTAAAAGATCAATTTGTTTCGATTGTCCGGTTGCCTTGATTACCCAATTGCAATTTTCAATGAATTCATTTCCATCACTGGTTGATTTTAATTTGATCCCGGATACTTTTCCATTCTCTCCTATAATTTCGACAGGAGTTACATTAAATAATCCTTTTGCGCCAACACTTTTTGCAAGCTCATATTCGAAGTCATAGGCAGGCATTTCTTCCTTTGTTCTCCTGTAAGCCAGAATAACTTCTGCACCCATGCGTGCCGCTTCACTTGCAGCATCCATGGCCGTGTTGCCTCCGCCAAGCACAACAACTTTTTGCGGAACGTTCACCTGATGGTGTTTCGTCCTCAGTTGCTCAGCAAATTCGACTGCGCCGATCACATTTTCCAATTCTTCACCTTTTATTTTTAAGTCGGAGGTTTTACCTAAGCCTATACCGATAAAAATGGCATCGTAATTATTTTCCAGGGTGGATAAATCTTCCTTGCTCTGAATGGACTTACAATAAGTAATATGAAATCCAAATTGATCCTGAAGGTATTTCATTTCAGCCAGGGCTTCTTCATTTGTTATTTTGTATGGAGCAACACCATGTACAGTTAACCCCGAAGGTTTTTCCTTTGCTTCAAAAACATCAACATCAAATCCCATCATTCTCAATTCGCAAGCGCAACTAATTCCTGCGGGGCCGGCTCCAATAACAGCAACCTTCTTACCATTTGATTTTCCCGGCAGATAAAATTTCCTGTTTGTACGGATGGCTTTTCCTGTTGCAAAACTCTGAAGGCGGCCGATCTCTATGGGTTTTACATCTGTGTTGTTGTACACACATGCGCCCTCGCACAAAACTTCTGTTGGACAAACTTTACCACAAGCATGTCCCAAAAAATTAGAATCGTAAATTGTTTTCGCTGCACCCATTTCATTCTTTGAATTAATTTGACGGATGAAAAGGGGAATGTCAATACCCGTAGGGCAGGCGTTCACACATGGAGCATCATAGCAAAACAAACACCGCGAACTTTCATAGTAAGCTTCTGTGTCGCTCATCAGTGGTTTTATCTGGGCGAAGTTCTTTGAAAAATCTTTTTCTGACTGTGGTTTCTTATATTCAGACATGCTAGTATTGTTTCATTGTTGGATTGCTTCATTGTTGAAGTACTAAATGGAGAGTTTTTGGTTTGTAAACTGAATAAGTTGGTTGACTTCTTTCGGTAGTTTTTGAAGTTCTCCGAAAATATGAATGTACTCTTCTTCTGATAATAGTTTTCTAACCTTTGATTTTTGATTCCAGTCAAAACATTCCTTTAATGACCCGCTGCTGTAACGGTAAAACTTAATTTTATCTTTCTTTGAATATCTTCCGAATCCTTCTGCGATGTTAGCCGAAACGGAATCCATTGCTGTAACAAATTGCTCTCCCACCGTCCGCTTCGCGAAAGTGTCCCACTTGATAATTACATCCCAAACATAGTTGCTTAGAGTAAATGAAGTTTTGTAAGCATCAATATCATTGAGTTGTAAATATTTTTTTTGCATGTTGTTTTAACAATGAAACAATGTAGCAATGAAGCAATCCTTACAACTCAACCAACTTCCCATACGTTTCCGGCCTCCTGTCTCTGAAAAATTGCCAAACAGAGCGAACTTCTTCAATCATATCCAGGTCAAATTCGGCAATCAGCAATTCGTCTTTGTCTTCTGAAGCCTGCGCGAAAATCTGTCCGCGGGGATCAACGAAATAGGAAGAGCCATAAAATTTGCCAAGGTTCCATGGTTTTTCTTCGCCCACGCGGTTGATGCAACCCATGAAGTAGCCGTTAGCCGCTGCATGTGCGGGTTGTTCAAGTTTCCAGAGATATTGTGATAACCCGGCAACAGTTGCTGAGGGATTGTAAACGATCTCAGCGCCATTCAACCCAAGGCATCTTGCACCGTCAGGGAAATGTCTGTCGTAACAGATGTAAACGCCAATTTTTGCATAGCGCGTCTGAAACACGGGATAGCCAAGATTTCCCGGCTTGAAGAAAAATTTTTCCCAGAAACCTGATGTATGTGGAATGTGGTTTTTGCGATACTTGCCAAGGTATTTTCCATCTGCATCGATGACTGCAGCAGTATTGTACAACACACCGGCCTGCTCTTTTTCATACACTGGAACAATGATGACCATGTTGTACTTCTTAGCATACTCAGCCATCAGTTCCGTTGTAGGACCAGGAACAGTCTCGGCACTTTCATACCATTTCTTATCCTGACCCGGACAGAAATAGGGCGTATTAAATATTTCCTGCAGGCAAAGGATCTGTACTCCTTTTTTTCCTGCCTCTTCGATCAAAGGAATGTGTTTGGCGACCATGGCGTCAACAATTTCCTTTATTGTTCCTTCTCCTTCTGTTTTTGGAAGGGACATTTGAAT
>JAPLDB010000170.1 GCA_026391975.1 Bacteroidota bacterium
CAAACAATCGATTGGTATTCCGGAACATCAAATGAAATTGAAAAAGGAGAAATTGATTCAATATAAAAACCAATATCATAAATCAATTTTGAAAGATAATTGATATGCAATGGTTGATCTATGATTTGAAGTGTTTCCGGTTGTGTCTCATGATACCATGCCAGAAGATTTGGCTCAGGATTGTTGATGAAAAGTGTGGAGTTTTCATTGGTAATCTTTCCAATGGTTTTGAAGATATTTCCATGTTCATTAATCGGAATATGTTCAAGCACGTCCGGGATAACCACAAAATCAAAAGTCTCATTGGGCATGAAATCGGTCATATTCGAAACATGGAATTCCATGTTTTTCATGGCGGCATATTTTTTCTTATTCATAGCAATGGTTTCATTGCTGATATCAGCACCGACAATTTTCCCATTTGAAACGAACTTAGCAATCATGCTTGTAAGAGAAGCGGAGCCGCAACCAATCTCAAGCACTTTTGAATCATTTTTCAAGCCCGCTTTTTTCAGGTTTTTAAAAGTAAAATAATGCCTTGCATTCGGCTTGTTACTCGTCTTTTTTTCTATTCCGGCCCAGACCTTGTTGTAATAATCTGCAACCTCTTTATGTGTTGGATTCATTCTGCGAAAGTATCATTTTCTCCATCCGAAAAAAAACCATTCTCTACACTGCGATTTTTATACTTTTGCCGACCGCAAATTCCTCATTGATGCAATCCAGCTTTATTTCATATTTCCGTGATCCCCGGGACAAAGGGGCGCTGACGTATTTTTCCATTGAATCAGCTGGAGAAAATCTGACCGAGGGCATTTTCATCAACGAATTAACCGGAGAATGTTACCCCCTGATGAATGGCATTCCCGTCTTTTTCAAAGATGCCTTTCCTCCTGAATGGATCAGTAAGCATTATGCCGGGGTCAACGAATTCAAAGGCAAATTTCCTGAAGCCAGGATTCAGTCATCCAATGCAGATTTGAAATGGAGCTTTAGCTCTGAATGGGAAGCGCATCAGGAAAAGGAAATGGAGACTACATGGGGATTCACGGTGCAGTCGCGTTTCGAACAATTTCTCCTTGAAGTAGAAACAAGCGAAAATGAGATTCAGTCAAAAACGATACTCGACGCCGGCTGCGGCAATGGTATGCTAACTGAATATTTTTCAACCAAAGGAATGGTCAGTTTCGGTATTGACTTTTCAAATAGTGTTTTTACTGCAGAGGCTAAGAGAAAAAGTAAAAACGTGTGTTTTTTACGCGGGGATCTGCAACAGCCTCCCTTTGGGGAAAATTTTTTCGACTTCATTGTTTCCAATGGTGTAATTCACCATACCCGCAATACAGAGCATACATTTCACGAGCTTGCCGCTACCGTAAAAAATGAAGGAAAGTTTTTTATCTGGCTTTACGAGAGAAAAGGTTCAGTATTGTGGGGCATTAAAAGAAGAATTTTTGACTGGCTGCGGATCTTTGTTTCAAGAACACCGGCGGCTTTTCAAAAAGCAGTTGTTCTCGTTTTTACAAAAACCATTTTTTTTATTTATAGCCTGTCAGGAAAAAAACACGACTACGAAACATTACACGTAGATATGTTTGATTCCCTAACTCCGAGGTGGAGGCATTACCATACGCCTGAAGAGGTTAGCCGCTGGTATTTCGAGAATGGTTTTGGAGCTGTTCGTTTAACACACTGGGACAACCGTTATGGATTCGGTGTGTACGCCTCGAAGACTCCTATCACCAAACCGCCGGGGGAGAAGTGGGTGGTGAAATAAACAGCCACTCACCACGGAGGCACGGAGAACACTGAGGCTGTTCTCTGTGAAACTCCGTGTCTCATATGTTTGCATTTTAGATTTTTGCTGAGACGAAACACATGGTGGAAAGCTAATAACAGCCACTCACCACGGAGGCACGGAGAGCCACGGAGGATAACAAGTTTTAAATCCCTGATGAATTAACTAGACAACAAGTCGTTGTAAACCATCCGTAAGTTTCGACACGTTGAAGTTCAGCAATAACCCAACGCTGCATCCTGATAGTTTCAGGTAGGTTATCAATTGAGCCCGATGAATATCATTTATAGATTCCACTGCTTTTAATTCGAGTATTATTTTGTTTTCCACAAGGAGGTCAATTCGATAACTTGCATCCAACCTGGCTTCTTTATAAACAAGGGGTAATATTTTTTGCCTTTGCACCCTTAATTCTGAATTTGCCAATTCATAATTCAAACATTCTTCATAGGCAGATTCAAGCAAACCCGGACCGAGTATCCTGTGAACTTCTATTGCAGCTCCGATAATTTTTTCAGTGATTTCTTTATGATATAGCATTTGAGAATAATTTAAATACAAAATAACAATGTACATTTTGAATTCGCATCCATTATTTCATGTATTAATAATCATCCATAAAAAAATATATTCGCTCTGGTGAAAATTCCGTGTCCCATCCCGAAGTGTCGGGAGCTATCGAGACTCCGTACCTCCGTGGTTATTTTTTTAGCAACCCCGCAGGTAACCCCCTAAAACTCCGTGTCGCTCCGTGCCTCCGTGGTTATTTCTTTTTCAACAACCCCGCAAACAACTCCAAAAAACTCCCCGCCCTCCGCTCAATCGGATAATTATTTTTAATACGCTCCCTCGCAGATGTCGCAGCTGCTTTCTTATCAAGTGTCAGCGCAAGATCAATGATCGGTTTCAACTGCTGAGTGTCTTTTCGCTTTAGGACCAATTTTTCATCATTGATGATTTCCGGAATTGCACCCACATTGCTACCTATCGGAATACAACCGCACAACATCGCTTCACACAAAGCATTCGGAAAGCCTTCAATAATGGAAAGCTGCAAATAGTATTCCTGTGAGCCAAGTAAGTCATGCAGCTTGTCATTCGCCACTTCCCCTACAAAATGAATATTGGCAGGTGCATCTTTTGTCAGTTTTTCCTTTTTACCTCCCACAATTGTAAAAATGCACTGAGGGAATAACGTTGCAATTTCCATGATGAGGTCGATTCCTTTCAGGCGGTACAGATGATCCTCATCTATTCCATGTGCAACAGTGATGAAAGAATTCGGAATTTTTTCCTTAGCAGGCTGCCATTTTGATGCGTCATACCCGTTGCGGATAACCGTTACAGGTGTCTTGCAATCAGGGACAAAATATTTGTAACCCTGCTTGGGATAATCTTCATCCTGGTATGTGTAATCGGTAAGAATCAATGAATCATGTACGGGACACAAGTGTGTCGCATTCTTCAGACACCATTTGGTTACCGAACCGAAAAAAGGTTTGATGTAACTACCGGTATTGATAGAAGGAAACTTGATGCACTCCAGTCCGCCCATGATACATACCACAGGCTTTCCTGTAAGCTTGCTGAACAGGATCGGCAGGATCGTTTGGTAACCAAC
This sequence comes from Bacteroidota bacterium, assembly GCA_026391975.1. GTDB lineage: Bacteria > Bacteroidota > Bacteroidia > AKYH767-A > 2013-40CM-41-45 > JAPLDB01. The sequence continues at coordinate 3,420 of JAPLDB010000170.1, forward strand.
AAACCGGCTGACCATAATATCTGTGCTCCATATATTTTTCAGTAGAAATAAAAACTGCAAAATAAATCGAAAAGGAATGGTTGATTTATTTGTTGACCTGAGGTCGAAGATTTTCACTTCATAAGCAGAGGAGAACATCTCTGCTTCCTTTTTTATCAGGGAGGAATAAACAGGAGGAAATAAGAGTAATCCCGGTTTCTTCATTTCATGCACCGGGCTTCCACACCATTGCCACCGCGGTTGATCCAGATATTTTTTCCGCCCAGTTTTTCAAGCTCGTGTTTTATCTGAGCCGGCGTACGGAGGTGCTTGTAATAATCAGTGAGCCCGTCATAAGTGTCCATTCTGCACCATTCCTTATGTACTTCCTTGCTCAGTTGGGGATATTCGCGCACATATTCGAACAGCGGAGTAAAGCGGATCAGGAGCCAGTACAATATCTTGTTGTTTCTGAAAGCCCAGTGCAACGGAAAGAACAGATCTACCAGTTTATGTATGATGCGCTGACTTTTTTCGGGTTTCATTTTTCGGAAAAACTCACGGTAAACAAAACGAAGGTTGCTGTAATAGGCAAGCCGCCAGCGGTAATGATCGATCACAAGCATTCCGCCCGGTCTCACCTTCTGCCATAGTGATCCAATCGTTTTTTCAGATGAAGGTGTGTGCTGAACCACGCCCAGGCACATCACCACGTCGAATGTGTTGTCAGCGAACGGGATCTCATATGCACCTGCTTGTGCAATTCTGTAGTTAGGTTTATCACCTATGTTTTGCTTGTTCGCTTCAACGGCATGGCTGAGATCAATGGAATGAACAAGTGCGCCGCTATTCACCAAAAGCTCTGTAAACCGTCCGGCGCCGCATCCGACTTCCAGTACCGTTTTTCCTTTTAACTCCACAAGAGGAAATCCAAGACAGCGTTCAAGTCTTTCAAGGGTGATACTCAGTTGACTGTGACTGTCGAGCTGGGTTTTGGCAAACGTATTCCACTGTAAGCCGAAAGCAGAAGCGTAATTCTCAATTGGAACAAAACGAGGTATTCCTTTAACCATTGGAAAAGACTCTCCTTTCGCAGAAATCAATGCGCCGTTCTGCTGTGTGAGTTTTTCCTTTGTGGCCGGTGAAACAAAATCGATCATGATGCGCGAAAGTAGAGAAAAAGAGAAAACCATATGTAGTATGCAGATATCTGTTCATTCTTATTTATTATCCGCCAGATATAGTTTCAATTTCAAACCCTGTATTGTTATTACATTTACCCCAGTTTTAAATCAAGTAGGTTGTAACTATTAACTAATATCTCAAATCTCATATCTCATATCTCATATCTCATATCTCATACCTCATATCTCTTAACTCTTAACTTTTAACTTTTCTACTGTGTGCGGCATTACCGGCTTTATTGATTTCAAAAAAAGCACCTCTAAGGATACCCTTATCGCCATGCGTGAGTCACTCATTCATCGCGGTCCGGATGACAGCGGAGAATATTTGGCCGAGACTCAAATCGCTGCCGTGGGTTTTGGTTTTCGCAGACTGAGCATCATAGATCTTTCCCCGCTCGGCCACCAGCCAATGACAAATGAAGTGACCGGCGATGTGGTGATGCTGAACGGAGAAATATATAACTACAAAGAACTCCGCAAAGACCTTGAAGCACTTGGACATGTATTCAAATCCAACAGTGATACTGAGGTGGTGCTCAAATCTTACCAGCAATACGGGACCAAATGCGTGGATGGATTTATAGGCATGTTTGCCATTGCCCTTCATGACAAAAAAAACAACCGCATCGTCTTCTTCCGCGACAGGGCAGGAGTGAAGCCATTTTACTGGTATATGCAGGATGACCTTTTCCTTTTTGGTTCAGAGTTGAAGGCCTTTCACCGGCATCCGGGCTTTAAAAAGGAAATCGACACGGATGCACTTTCTCTCTATTTTCAACATGGATATATTTCTGCACCATATTGCATTTTTAAGAATGCCCATAAACTCATGCCGGGCCATTTGATGAAAGTTGACCTGGTTTCGAAGAATATTACGATTGAAAAATACTGGGACGTTACCGATGAATACAACCGCCCGAAACTGGATATCGGCTATAGCGAGGCAGTTGATACCACAGAGAGATTACTCTCTTCCGCCTTTCAATACCGGATGGTTGCCGATGTTCCTGTGGGGGTATTTCTAAGCGGAGGGTATGACAGTTCCTGTGTCACTGCTCTATTGCAGAAAAATTCGGCACAGAAAATAAAAACCTACACGATCGGGTTTCATGAGAAAGAATACAATGAAGCAGATCATGCAAAAAAAGTAGCTGAACACCTTGGAACAGATCACCATGAATACTTTTGTACCATCAAAGATGCTGTTGAACTGGTGCCGCAGCTTGCTGATATATACGACGAGCCCTTTGGTGATACCTCCGGAATTCCGACCACGCTCGTAAGCCGGATTGCCCGGCAACATGTAACCGTGGCACTGAGCGCTGATGGTGGAGATGAAATTTTTGCCGGATATCCCCGACACAAGCGTTTCATGAACTATTGGAAAAAGTTCTCCATAGTTCCTTCAGGAATTGATTCACTGATTGCGGCTGGGCTGAAAATGATCCACAATAAAAACAAACCTGCTTCTGCCGCCGATCGCCTGGAGAAATTATTTCTGGTGCTTCAAAAGAAAGACCCCGTGAAAGCCTTTGAGATAATTCATTCCTGCTATACGGAGGGAGAAGCACAGAAGCTGATCAACCACGAAACGCAGCATCTTCCTTCTGTTTTCGATGACAATGATCTATATGCTTCATCGAACGATGTACTTGCCCGCATCATTGCAGTGGAATATAAAACCTATATGGTGGATGACATCCTTCAGAAAGTTGACCGGGCAACCATGAGTGCTTCACTTGAAGGTCGTGAGCCGTTTCTGGATCAAAGGGTAATTGAATTTGTCAGCAAATTACCTTCTCACTATAAATACAGGGATGGCGTTGGGAAGATCATGCTTCGTGACATTGTTCACCGCTACATCCCGAAAGAGATCATGGACCGGCCAAAGATGGGCTTTGGGGTTCCTGTCGAGAAGTGGCTGAAAAATGAATTGAAAGATTTTTTTGAAGATACCTTTACGCAAAATTCTTCAAGTGGTGTTTTTGATATTCTCAACAGGACTGAAGTTGAGAATCTGAAAAAAGAATACCTCTCCGGACGTTTGGAATACTTTGAACGGTTGTGGTTTGTGTTTTTCTTTATGGCTTGGTACAAACGGTGGATGAGTTGATTACTCAATAACAATCTTTTCCTGCGAAATGATTTTCCCCTCACAGATCAATTCGCACAGATAATTTCCGGCACTGAGGTCTTTTTTCCGGATGACGGTTTCTCTTTCTGAAATGGAAATTGTACGTACTAATTTGCCATCAATGGCGTATAGATTCAGAAACATTTTTTTCAATTCAATATTTGCAGGGATTTTTATCGTGAATTGATCTTTTACCGGGTTGGGAAAAATATCCGGATGAAATGTATTTGTATTTGTCTTAATGTCTGTTGTATTAGGTGGAAAAACCGGAGAAGGTGAAAGACCGCATTGGCTGATGCCACCGCTTAGGTTGAAGCCGTTGTTCGTGAAGCCGCATGCCGCTCCTAAACTGTCAGGGAAATCAATTTCCGAAAGAGAAGAGCCATTCCATTTTGCAACATATATTTTTCCATCAGGAGCAAGTTCAAGATATCCACAGGCATACGAACCAGAAAAAGGGACATTGCCGACTACCAATGCAGATGCAGCAATGGCAGCTGAAGTGTATGTTGTGAGATCGTGCTGTGTAACTTCTGTTTGAGTCCACTTTGTGGTATAAAGTTTTTTAGAATCAGGTGAAAATTCTATTCCCCAAACAGCATTTATATTGCTTATGGTAACCGGGTTGGAAATAATGCCCGTGACAATATTAAAATCATATAGTTCGAACATTGAAGACCATGAATAGACGCAAGCGATCTTTGTCCCGTCAGGTGAAATTGACATCTCTCCTGTTGCATCATGCCATCCACCATAGACCCCACCCATATTTATGTGTCCTACGGAACTGATTACAGGAACAGTATCAAGTCCTCCCGGACTGAGTTTGTATGCTGCAAAATTGTTATTGCCCCATTGATGTGCAATTACCCAATACGAATTGTCTTGTGCATTATAGATGGAAGCGATTTTTTCTGCTGAGGGTGCGAAGAGTAACTGGTTTTTCAATACGACTTCACCACGTCCGCCTTGCAAACTCATGTCAACAATGGAATACCTGAATCCATTAGCGGAGGCGAATTCAGGTACTGTGAAAATATAATAATATTGACCTTCTCCATTTGGTCGGAGAATCAATGCTGTTTGCCCGCCGGAAGTACTCCCGTCTAAGTTGGTTCCATTGACCATCACACTATTACTGCTATCCCATACCGTTTCACCGTTGGTGTAAAAAAGCATGTTGCCATTGAAATCGCAAACTGCTGAGCCATAATCATATGTGCTCAATGCACTTGTTGTAATTGCAGTCGGATTGTTATTGTTGTAAAAATCAATACCTGCATTATTACCAAAATACCATTTGCAGTAATAGTTTGCATAAGGGCTGGATGCAATGGATTGGAATGAACCG
>JAPLDB010000050.1 GCA_026391975.1 Bacteroidota bacterium
CATTTCGGCATGTTATTGAAACCGTTTTTGTACGCAAAGGGCTATACCCACATCCATTTTGGGCTTTCACTGAAATACTACCACTGGTAGTTCCCCAGTTAACAGTAATAGAATTTGTTCCCTGCCCACTTGTAATTGTGCAGGTTGCCGGAACCGTCCATAAATAGTTTGTAGCTGATAATACCGCTGCAACTGAGTAGACGAGGCCGGTTTGATTAGCACAAACTGAAGCATTACCTGCAATCGTTCCGGGAGTTAACGGAACAGAACGTACTGTTGTCGATCGTGAATTACTATTGCCACAAAGGTTGCTCGCGATTACAGATAAAGTACCTGAGGTAAATGAAGCATTGTAGTTAACTAAAATAGAACTAGTTCCTTGTCCGCTAACAATCGTGGCGTTGGCAGGTGCTGTCCATGTATAGTTGCTCGCTGCAGCTACTGCAGCAATAGAATAAGCCACATTCGAGGAACCGGCACAAACTCCATTGACCACACCCGTAATGGTACCGGGAGCTGAAGGCTTTCCATATACAGTAATTGTTCGAAGCGCGCTTGTCCCAACGCAATTTGTTGCAGAAACTCGAATATATCCTGATGTGAATGTTGAACCAAAATTGACCGTTATTGAATTGGTGTTAGCACCACTCATAATTGTTCCGCCTGTGGGAACCGTCCATGAATATGATTCTGTGTTTGCAACTACCGGACAAGAATAAACATTACCTGAAGAGTTTGCACATGGTATGAGGGGTCCTGTAATTGATGCAGGAGTGCCGGGCTTTGCTGTTACCACTGTCAATGCACGACAGGTTGAAGCACTTGCTCCACATGCATTAGAAGCATTTACGCACAGGTTTCCGGAAGCCTGTGTTGAACTAAAGCTCACGGTAATAGAAGAAGTTCCCTGGCCAGATGTTATTGTAGCCCCAGCTGGAACAGTCCAGGCATAGGAAGTTGCACCACCAACAGCCGTGACTGAAAATACATTTCCTGTTGATGATTTGCAGATATAGGTATTCCCTGTTGAAGTTCCAGGTTGCGCCGGAGTCACACAATTACAGACATTCACAAGTATGGGAGTGAAGGCATTAGAGCTGCATCCATTGGGATCTGTGTAAGAGTATATAACAGCCCAGTTTCCAGGCCCGGCCACATTCGGATAAAAATTATTTCCGCTTACTCCTGCACCTGTCCAAACTCCACCCACCGGTAATCCTGCGTTAAGTGCAATTGGAGTAGTGGTTGTATCGCATGTTGGAGGATATGTTCCGGAGCTAACACTTGGCAAAGGATTTACTAAAATATTTGTCGTGGAGGAATTCGTGCAGCCGTTCGCATCAGTGTAAGTATAGGAGATTGGATAGGTCCCAGCATTTACAGTAACTGGGGAAAAGTTATTCCCGGAAATTCCTGTACCACTCCATATGCCACCGGCAGGTGAACCTGTGAGAGGAATATCTATGGATTTATCGCAGACCGCTGGGTAGCTTCCTGCACTTACGATAGGCAATGGATTTATTGTAATATTTGCTGGTGTACTGGTGTTAGTACATCCATTCACATCAGTAAAAGAATACGTATAAGTAGAACTTATTCCTGAATATGGATTTGGAACACTAAAAGTTCCGCCAACCGGTGATCCTGCTAAAGTGATGGAAGTTCCATCACATCCGTTCACATCAGATGCAGTTACGACAGGTAAGGCATTCACTGTAATATTTGCTGATGAACTTGTATTTGTGCAACCATTGGCATCGGTATAAGTGTGGGTGTAAGTTGTACTTGGCCCTGAGTAAGGATTTGCCACACTCCATGTTCCACCAGCAGGCGACCCTGAGAGTGCAATCGAACTTCCTGCGCAACCACTAACATTATTTGCACTTACTGTCGGCAATGGATTAACAGTAATGCTTGCTGCCGAACTTGTATTCGTGCAACCATTGGCATCGGTATAAGTGTGGGTGTAAATTGTACTTGGCCCTGAATAAGGATTTGCAACACTCCATGTTCCGCCAGCCGGTGAACCAGTTAATGCAATTGAACTTCCTGCGCAACCACTAACATTATTTGCACTTACTGTCGGCAATGGATTCACAGTAATGCTTGCTGCCGAACTTGTATTTGTGCAACCATTGGCATCGGTATAAGTGTGGGTGTAAGTTGTACTTGGCCCTGAATAAGGATTTGCAACACTCCATGTTCCGCCAGCCGGTGAACCTGAAAGCGCAATCGAACTTCCTGCACAACCACTCACGGATGATGCAGTAACTGAAGGAAGCGCATTCACCACAATATTGGTTGTATTTTGACCACTGCAGCCATTTGCATCTGTGTATGAATAAGTAACTGGGTAATTGCCCGGGCCGACATTCGGATTAAAAGTGTTCCCTGTAACCCCGGTTCCTGAAAATACTCCTCCTGAAGGGCTACCAATTAATGTAATTGAAGATGAATTGGAACAAACAGGTGAATAGGATCCTGCACTTACACTAATTCCGCCTCCAATTGTAACAGTTGTAGCTGCAGAAGTAACCGGTCCGCAATTTGGATTGGGAACTGTGTAGGATGGGAAGCTGATGCTCCAACTGTTTATTGTTCCAATGTCCTGTGCATAGCGGTCATAAACCCTGAGTTTCCATGCTCCATTAGGATTGATAGTTCCTCCGCCAATTGCACCAAATCCAATCTTATTTGAGTTGGTACAAGAAGTGATGATTGCCTGCCATGGTTTATATATACCGGTAAAAGGTGCAGTACCGTTTGCAACCGTAGTTGCGCCTCCATCTGAGAAAATGGTATTCGTGAAGTTGTCTCCTGCTCCGCCTGCAAAATCACTAAGTCCGATCACATCTCCATTTGGAGCCTCCAGCATAAAATTGATATCTCCATCATAAGTATGTGTAATATTTACCGTACATGTTATCCCTGCTGAGTTTACAGCGCCATTATATCCGGAAACAGTTATTGTATTAATTGCGGGACTGGTGCATGTATTATCTGGGATAGCTGTAGATCCACTCGAAGAAAAATTTTGATTAGGATAAGACGTTGCCTGAAGTGTTAAGGTGTAGCTACCGGAAGAAGTAGCAGAATATGTTGGATTGGTTGCGCCTGCAATTGATAATCCATTGTTTTTCCATTGATAACCAAAGCCGGCAGTGCCACCGGAGGTGAGGAGAACATTGTTGCAACCACTGGCTGTTCCTGATGGTGAAATGCTTGATGTAACTGTAATAATGCTTACGACAATTGAATTTGAAGTATAGGTACTTGCTCCGCATCCCGTTGTTGTAACAGTATATGTACCTGCCAGTGATGCACTATATGAGTTTGTTGTTGCACCGGAAATAGTTGAACCATTCCTGTTCCATTGATAAGTAGAACCGGCGACTGTACTTGCATTTAGCACAACCGAACTTCCATTACAAATTGAAGTTTGACCGGCTGCAATAACTGTTGATGCCCCGCCTGAGCTTTGTGAACCAACTCCAACAGCATACCAAGCATTCGCTGTTGCAATCACTTCAGGAGAACAAGGCCCATAAAGATCAGTGGCTGCCTGAATTGAATAAGTCCTTGCATTTGCATAATTTGATGCTGAAGTTAAATATACAGTAAGAGAACGGTATGTAATGGCCGCAGCCTTAGCCAAAGAAATCCCAGTTACATTAAAAGCATTACCAATGTCATTTGTTCCGCTTCCTCCATTGGCAAGCAGATAATACCAGTAGTTTTGCACACCACTATTGGTATGAACTCCGCCATTGTCACCGGTTCCTGTATACCAATAAGTTCCGAGATAAGTATCAGGATCTCCATAAGCGTTCGGGTTGGAGTGAGAACGAAATGCTGCTCCGATATCCTCCCCTATCAGCCAGTCACCATGTGCAGGATCTGCATACCACTCAATGGTTGTTCCGAAACAATCACTGAATGACTCATTCAATGCTCCTGACTCATATGAATAATTCAAGTTTGCTGTATAGGATGTTAGTCCATGGGTAATTTCATGCCCGCCAATATCAAGTGAGGTAAGGGGCGAATAGGTTGCATCACCATCGCCATAAGTCATGTAGCTTCCGTTCCAGAATGCATTCACATAATTTGTACTATAATGTACGTAAGCAATTAATTTTAATCCGGCATTGTTTATACTGTTGCGACCGTATGTATTATAATAATAGTCATAAGTCTTTTCAGAAGCGAAATGACAATCGGTCGCATACTGATCTTTGTTTGCATTTACATTGTTCCAGATGTTATCAGCATCTGTGAAGTCGGTGTTTGTATATGTAGTTGTCTTTTGGAGATTGTATGTCTCCATTCCGAGACCTGCCCCGCGACCTGCTTCACGAAGGCGATAAGAGTTAGATGTACTGTCCGTAACAATGGGCTGAGTGCCTGCATATGCAGTAACTGCGGTTCCTGTTCTGTTCACTTCCCAAATACGGTCTTGTACGTCTGCAATTTCTCCATTGCCTGCATCTACAAAAATATATTGACGACTCATAGGTTCGTTTGCATAAATGTCAAAACGATATGCAAGGTGATAATTGAAATTTTGTTTTTTCGAATCATGCGCAAACATCAATTCCCCCTTTGGAAAGTAAGTTGCATTCGCGTCATTCATAACTTGCTTTAAGGCATTTTCTTCCTCAGTATTTTGCCATTTATAAGATACAGCATTCACATATGCCAGGGCTTTGGAAAACGCATCAGTCTCAGAAATTGCCGGCTGACTCTTCTGCTTTATATTATTAAACAAAAGACCATTCATAGAGACTACTTTGTTGTTTTTAACATGCATCAGCCACATCGTCCCGTCCACCGGATGCCCGTTCAAAGTCTGCTGATACCGGTAGTGTGTGAAGCCTATCTGATCGGGTTCAACTGATAAAGTTTTTAACCCATACTCTTTGTTCATCCCGAATGTTAAACGAAGCCACAATTCAGGGTCACCAAAGCCAGGCTGTTTGGATTCCTCAAAAATGATCATGTCCGGAATAGTAGAATAATCACTTGTGACTATTTGTTTGGATCCACTAACAATCTGGGCTGCTTGAGCGCCATAAATATTTTGAGACCCATAAACAGATGTGCATGCGCATATTGCAAATGCACAAAAAAGAGAGTAAATAACTTTCTTCATTGAATTGTAGATTAAATTAATTATTGAATTGGTATTAGAATTCCGCAGGTAATCGAATTCCAAATGTATAATAATCATTTGAAAATAACAACACCGCCTCGCTGAGCTAAGCTAAGTAAAAAGCAATTCTACCTCCCCCGGGAATCACCGTGTAGCATTAAAAACAACAAACTAATACAATAACTTATTATTGAACATCACCGGTACCCCTGATAATGAGTTCAGGGGTGCCATTATAATTTGAAAGGAATCCGGTAACTGAGACAGTGCCGGTTGGATATGAAGTTCCGGAGAAAGTCGCACCACCTCTTGTATACAACAAGAGAGTTCCCGTCGCGTCGGTAATAGTAACTGTACCGCTATAGGTGCCAGACGTACCTCCGGTAAGAGTTGCTCCTGTAACTTTTATTAAGGTGGATTCCAGCGTGCTAAGGTTGGTGGAAATAAAGCTTGTAGTTTTTGTATTTGGTGTTATGGTTCCCGTTCCAAGCACAGTTACGGCTGAACTACTTACGTAATTAACTTCCTGACCCTGCTGATATGTCTGCAGAGAATCCGAAGAAAGGTCTATTTCCAAAGAATCATTCAGGTTAAAAGTATTTGGAGTTGTGAACCTTACAATAATGCCTGCCACACCATCCTGCAGTATCAAATTATTGGAAGTAATATTCGCTGTGGTTAAATCAGAAATAACCACCCCTCTGATTTTTGTTCCTGCAACAAATACCGCTGATCCTCCTGTATACGCAGCGCGAACATCAGCAATAGACATGAGTGCTCCAGTACCTACAGACACTCCTGTTCCGCCACCGCAGCGTGGCCCGCTCATATTAACATCTTCTGTATTTCTGATTTCAAGTTCCGGTGATCCGGCATACTGTTTATACACGGCAACCAGAGTTCCTTTGCCGGAGGGAGTAATTGCTCCTGCAAAATTTGCATAACCGCTCGAATAAAGATCAGCCTGATTACCATTGCAATCCTCTATTATCCTGTTCTGAGATTGTTGTGTCGCAGCATTTGCATATGGAAGCGAAGTATCTGCAGTTGAGAATTCAACATTTTCAAGACGAATCAATGTTTGGGTAGGTTCATTACTGATATTTGCCATACTCACTGTCTTTGGAGTTACCGGAATTCCCCATTTTCCTGCAACGATATACCTGGGAACGAGCCCAGAAGGAATCCTTCCAACAGTTTGCAAATCACGTATTCCAAGTTGAAAATTTCCATCGCCATCATCGGCGATAACGAGACCATTGCATTTTACAAATATTCTTCTGCCAATAGGATATAGGGTATTGAAGTTTGATTGATCAATCTGAATTGCAATAGCAGCTGTGCTGTCTTGAATAATAATCTCTTTATAAAAATTTCCTGACAAATCATCTGCTATCACAACTCCTGCAATAACTTCATTGGTTGAAATCAAAACAGGGGTAGTTCCGGCAGCCATTGCCTGCAATTCACTTATTGATTTTGAAACAACCAGATCAGGGTCTACATTGGTAGTAGTTGGTGCGTCAAATTCATTCTTCACACATGAAGAAATTGTTGTAAGAAAAAACAGGGTTGTCAAAGCGACTGGAATTGTAAGTATCTTTTTCATTCTTATTTTTATTATTGAATATTTTTTTAATTGAAACGAAGGGTCAGGTTGATAAAGTATGTGCGCCCAAAAGCGTATGTTATTTTAGCGTCAAACTTGTCAAGATTCTTATCTGCAAAACTGAACCTCAGTGGTTCTGCCGCTCTTGTTATGATATCCTGATTGTCAGTTATATTATTGATTCCCACATTTAGAACCAGGAAGGCAGGGCGTTTAATTGATTTAAATTGATTGTCAATTTTCCATGACCAGCCTCCGGAAATATCAACTGTATATCCATTAAAGGATTGTTTTTGTTGGATAATTTCATTCCATTTTACCGAACCAGCGTCTACCAGATCGAGAGATTGCACCTGTCTTCGTGTGAAACTTGCTTCGTAATAAATCCCATCGAACATATTCACGCTCATATAAAGAAACCAGAATTTGGGAGAACGGTAATTCAATCCAAGTGAATAAGCTTGTTGAGGTCCATTGCTGAGGCGAACATTTTTCAAATATATTGTTTCATGCTCGGCCAAAACTGTATCCTTACTATCCTGGGTAATTCTTGCAGTGGGGCGTGAAGTATAAAAATGCTGGCCTGCGCTTACAACTCCATTGGCAGAAAACCCGCTGCCGATATTAACCTCCAGCGCAGCTTCAATCCCTTCATGGCGTTTGTTAAGGCCAGTCAGAGTGTAATTTGTGAAAGTGTGAAATGATTCATTGAAGAAACGAATGGTTTCAGTCTCATCAGTGTACTGAGTGTAGTATCCGGTGAGCTTGCCTTTTACACGTGGCGTTTTTAACTGGTAGCCACCTTCAAATGAGGTAATGAATTCATCATCTGCATTAACAACCCTGTTATTGCTTTTAGGGGAAAGGAAAAGATTGTCAAAATATGGTGCACGTGTTTCAAAGGCAGCATTTACAAAGAAGTAATTTCTTCCATTGTATTTATAAATTGCTCCTCCTTTGATACCAGCATCGGGAAAAGTATACTCCTGCGATTTTCCATAAGAGTCATCAGGGAAAATTCCATTCTTGGTTTTGCCGTCGCGATACATGGTAGTTGAATTCAAATTAACAGCAAGCATGTAATCAAAATGACTAAAATTAAATAATGCCTGAC
>JAPLDB010000052.1:0-14427 GCA_026391975.1 Bacteroidota bacterium
AGCACCATTCCTGACTAACTTTGATCCATATTAAAGTATTAATTGAGATATATGTTTTCCTACGAAAAACTGCACAAGCCACTGCTTCCAAAGAATAAATTCTACAAAAGGCTTATTGGCAATTTGATTATTGCCCTTATTATTATCATTATTTCACTTTGCATAGGCGTTACAGGTTATATGCAATTTGCCAAAATGAATTTTGTTGATGCCTTGCTCAACGCCAGCATGATACTTGGTGGAATGGGTCCTGTTGATATACTCCCCAATAACGCAGCAAAATACTTTGCCTCTGCTTATGCCTTGTTCAGCGGGGTTACTTTCCTCAGCATTGTTGGTGTTCTCTTTGCGCCTGTCCTGCACCGTATTATGCACCTTTATCATCTTGAAACAGAAGATGAAGAAGATATGCAAGGAAAAAGCCCCTTTCATAAAAAGCCATAATGACACATATTCCTTAAGTAATGTGGCTTACTACGAGAAATGCCCGACTACAATTAATTTGAAGAATCAGTTCAATTGGGTTTCTTTGCGCCCTAATTTTCAATTTACCTTCTTAATTAAAATCTAATGAGTAAAAACCCAACCGTTTTCTTTGATATTACTGCTGATGGCGAAAAAGCAGGCAGAATTGTTTTTGAATTGCGCGCAGATGTTGTTCCGAAGACAGCCGAAAACTTCAGGGCTTTATGTACCGGAGAAGCCGGTTTCGGGTATAAAGGCTCCCCTTTTCACCGCATCATTCCTCAGTTCATGTGTCAGGGCGGAGATTTTACAAATGGAAACGGGACCGGAGGTAAAAGCATTTACGGCAACAAATTCCCTGATGAGAATTTTATTCTGAAGCATACTGAACCGGGACTTCTTTCCATGGCCAATGCCGGACCAAATACGAATGGTTCACAGTTTTTTATCACCACCATTCCATGTGCATGGCTTGACGGGAATCACACTGTTTTCGGAAAAGTGATCGAAGGCATGGATGTCGTTATGAGTCTGGAAGCACTGGGAAGTCGCAGTGGCGCTACCTCAAAGAAAGTGATTGTATCTGATTGCGGAGAAATCAAAGGCGAATAAAATTTTTCTGTCCCGGATAGTGAGATTTCTGTTTTAGAAAACAGAAGTATGTCTCTGACATAAACTTGTTATTTTTTCCAGAAAAGTACGACTACTACGACAATCAGGAACAGGATCAGGAAAACAACAGCAAAAAGGGAAATGAGTTCGATCTGAGAAAAGATTCTGCGCCTTACCATTTTTCTTTTCCTGGCCATCTTCTGAAGTTCTGAAGTTATTTTCATCAAACTGGCATCTGCTTCCAGTTTCTTTGATCCATCAATGGCATCACTGCAAAGTTCACAGTCAGCAAGGTGCTTTTCAACCTCATGCATTTCCTTCCTGGTAAGGGAATGCCGAAGGTAATTCAGGATTTGTTCCGTGCTAAGGTGTTCTGAACTTGAAAATATGTTTTTTCCGCCCTTCATATTTTTGCGATCATTTAATAAATTTTCCCAGGTAAATTCTAAGGTTTCGTTTCCCGTTTTGTATGTGGCTCTTCACTTGTTTGTAGGAATAACCGGTTGCCTGTTCAATTTCCTCATAGCTTTTTTCTTCAAGATAAAATTGCCTGATACAGGTACTTTGTTCATCACTCAGTGAAACAAGCGATTCTTCCAGGTGGGCCATCAGCAAAGGCCCGAAATCATCACCTTCATTGTTATCAGAAAGTCCGGCAAACAAAGTATGATCCAGTACTTCTGATGGCAATGTATGCTTCCTCTTTTTCAAAACGTGGAAGCAATGATTCTTCATAACAACATAGATCCAATTACTGAAGTCCTTTATTTCATATTGTCTTAGATCGGCAGGAACTTTCCCGAAAATTTCCAGCACTGCATCCTTGCTTTCATCTGAATTGTGCAAATACTTCATTGCAACAGCAAATAACAGGTGGCAATAGCGGTTAAAAAGGATTTCAACGCAAACCTGGTCACCTGACATTTTATAATCAGTGACCAGTTGCCTGTCGGATTTGTCGTTTTTTGCAGAAGATCTGATCAAGTGTTGCCGGAATGAGAACGAAAATACAAAAGATAGATAACCAAAAGAGTGAATAAAGATACCATTCCACAATCCCTGTTATCGGACTTTAAAAACTTTTGCTACTTTCGCGCTCCTTTTTTGCGGATGTGTAAGCTTGGCAATGCAGTATTCCCGAGCGTGGGACACCGCAAAGTAGTATTCGCGGGCGTGGCGAAATTGGCAGACGCACTAGACTTAGGATCTAGCGCCTCACGGCATGTGGGTTCGAGTCCCTCCGCCCGCACACAAACGGTTCTGAGTTTGAGGTTTGTTGTTTCAACAGCCTCAAACTTTAAACCCTTAACAACAAACTTAAATGAACATTAGTAAGGAACAAAGCAAGGATTTAAGCACAATTATCAAAATCGAAGTTGCTCCTGATGATTACCGCCCCCGGGTTGAGGAGGTCATCCGGAAATACCAGCGTACAGCACAGATCCCGGGTTTTCGTCCTGGAAAAGTGCCGGTAGGAATGATAAAGAAACAATACGGAAGATCTGTTCTTCTTGAAGAATTGAACAGTTTAACTTCCAATGCTCTCTATCAATTCATTGCAGACAATAAGATCGATGTCATTGGCAATCCACTTCCAACCAAATCTGAAAAAGAAATGATCCTCGAAGACGGAGAATCATTCGAACTCCTCTTTGAAGTTGGTATGGCCCCGCAAATAGAAGTGAATGTAACTTCAAAAGACAAGCTTCCATATTATATTATCAAGGTCGACGACAAGATGGTGGATGATGACATGGCAGATCTTCGCAGGCGTCATGGAAAATTTTCATCTCCCGAAATTTCTTCAGAATCAAATGTTCTTTATGGAGACTTCGAAGAACTGGACGAAACAGGCAATCCCAAAGCAGAAGGAAATAAAACGACTACAACCCTTTCTATCGAGATGGTTAAAGACGCAATTGAAAAAAATCGTTTTGTAGGATTAAAAAAAGGAGATACGGTTACCTTGAATCCGATGAAGGTATTTGGAAACGAAGCAGAAGTGAGTGCAATATTGAAATTAGAGAAAGGTTCGCCTTCAATGCATTCTGATTATCTGTTTACCGTGAAAACCATTAACCAGATCGATGCAGCAGAACTCAATCAGGAATTGTTTGATAAGGTATATGGCGAAGGAATTGTAAATAGCGAAGAAGAATTCCGCACTAAGATCAAAGAAGGCATTGCCTCTTATTTTGAAAGGGAAAGCGATAAAAAACTCAGAAAAGACCTGAAAAATTACCTGCTCAGCAGAATGGAAATTCCATTGCCCGATGATTTTTTAAAACGAATGATCAGGGCAAACATGAAGGAAGATGAGCAGGTGAGCGATCAGGAATTTGAACACCAATATTTCCACATGGCCGAAGACCTCCGCTGGGACCTCATCAGAAACCAGGTTGCAAAAATGAATTCACTCGAGGTAACTGCTGAAGAAATTACAAACATGGCAGCAGCCATGGTGCGCCAGCAGCTTGCGCAATACGGCATGTACGATATCGAAGAAAGCCGGATGAAGCAGATCACCGATGATTATATCAACAAAGAAGGAAATGCAGGCCGCCTTGAAAAATCAATCCTTGACGACAAAGTTTTCCGCCAGCTCAAGTCACAATTGAAACTGGATGTTGATGAACTGAATTATGCTGACTTTACTGCTAAACTGATGGAGAAAACGCAGCATGAGATGGAACACCACCATTGATTGCTAAAAAGTTTAATAGTTAATTAGTTTAATAGTTCAATAGTTCAATACCTTACCGGAGAGATTGCAATGCAATAATTTTCTTAGGGGTTTTTTAGGGCTGACATTCATCTTTCCGCATTTTTCCTGTTAATAAATAAGTGAGCGGTAAAATATTTTCGCATTCCGTTCGTCTATTTTTGAGACCCATTTAAGAACATCAAATCAGTAACTACCTCCCGGTATTTATCGGGACCTAAACAATTATATATTATGAATTACGGAGCAGAATTTCGCAAGTATGCCACCAAACACATGGGCATTAACAGTCTTACGGTAGATAGATTTACATCATCTGTCAGTGCAGATTATATCTCTCCCACCATTATTGAGGAGCGTCAGCTGAACGTAGCAAGCATGGATGTATTCAGCCGGTTGATGATGGATCGCATTATCTTCCTTGGTGTAGGCATCAATGATTATGTCAGCAATGTCATTCAGGCACAGTTGTTATTTCTTGAAAGCGTAGACGCAAAAAAAGACATTCAGATCTACATGAACAGTCCGGGCGGATCAGTATATGCCGGTTTGGGAATTTACGATACCATGCAGTTCATTCAGCCAAACATTGCCACAATATGCACCGGAATGGCAGCAAGTATGGCTGCAGTGCTGATGTGTGCAGGAGAAAAAGGAAAACGCTCAGCGCTTCCGCATGCCCGCATCATGATCCACCAGCCAATGGGTGGTGCAGAAGGACAAGCGAGCGACATTGAAATTACAGCACGTGAGATCCAGAAGCTCAAAAAAGAACTTTATGATATCATTGCAAATCACAGCGGACAAACCAACGAAAAAGTATGGGCCGACAGTGACCGTGACTACTGGATGACAGCACAGGAAGCAAAGGATTATGGAATGGTGGATGAAGTATTGACCAGAAAAAAATAATAAGCCCATCCTGCCTTCCCAAAGGGAAGGAATAAAACCAAAACCGTCCCGAACTTTAGGGACGGTTTTTTTGTGAGGTTGGACCCAAGTACATATCCTGTTGTGTTCGATATTTTTATTCTATTTTTGAAGCGTGAAAATAATTCTGCCCTTCTTGTGTCTAAAAGTGGTTTTTCTTTTTTGCCTGTCTCTACTTCCCTGTATTTCTTCGGCTCAGAAAAACATCACAACCTACCACAAGGACAGCACCATTGCACTTACACGCGATTCCAGAATAGATGAACTGATCACCAAACAGAAAGACAATAACACGCTGAAACAATCGATGCCCGGCTATCGGGTTCAGATATATTTCGGTGGCGTTCGCCAGAAGGCAGCGGAAGTAAAACTTGATTTTACAGGTAAACATCCTGAAATCCCATCTTATTTAACATACCTCGCACCCAATTTTAAAGTAAGGATTGGTGATTTTCGTACCCGGCTTGAAGCACAGGGCTTTTTAAAGTCTATTGAGGGGCAATATCCTACCAGTTTTATTGTACAGGATGAAATAAAATTGCCTGTTCTTCGGTAATTTTTTCAGGCATTTTGAATCATTCATGAAGTTGGTCATTCAGACCTGTTTTCTTCAAATATTTATTAAAATCAGCATTGCCGAGTCGAATGGAAGTTTACCTTTGCCGACTCAAAATTTTATTGTCTAACCCAAAATCAAATTCAAATGAAAAAATTCTATTCTCTGATCTTATTGGTGGTGCTCGGACCATTGTTTTCTTTCGGGCAAGCTCCGTTTTCTCAAAAAACAAAAGTTTCTGCTTTAAGTGCTTCGGGTAAAGTTGCGTCAGTTAAGCAAACCAGTCATGCATTGCCGGCATTACCTACATTATCTGCTGCAAAGCACGTTCAGCCGGGCAACCAGGTTCAATTTGTTTTCTCTGATAATTTTGATCTGCCAAGCGATACTGATGCTCTTGCTGCACGTGGCTACCATACCTATTACCGTGGTGGTGGGGCACAGGCTGCATTTCCTACATGGTTTACAGGCAATGGAACGGTTGTTCCATCTCATTCCGGAGCAGTAGACAGTTATGTTGCTGCAAATTACCAGGTTGTTAGCGGCACCAACAATATTGACTCTTGGCTGGTATTGCCTTCTTTGAACCTTGCAACTACAGATATCATCAGTTTCTGGTGCACAAGCCCTACAGGATCAACTTTTCCTGATTCAGTAAAAGTGATGTATTCAGATGCCGGAGACTCAGTTCCTGAAGCTACATCGTGGGTATTGGTTGATAATTTCCAGGCATCAGTTACAGGTTGGGAACAAAAAATCTACAACGTACCGACTGCAAGTACGACAGGAAGATTTGCTATTCGTTATGCAGTTGTTGACGGAGGACCAAATGGTGCTAACAGTAACTATATCGGAATTGACGACTTGAATGTTGGCGCTTTACCTGCTGATGACATCGGAATGGTACCGGGTTACCCAAGTCAGTATACAATGATTCCATTGACACAGGCACTGCCAATTGATCTATCAGCATCAATTGTTAATGTTGGTGGAAATGCTGAAACAAATGTTGGCTTCACTGCCAATGTATATCTATTCCAGGGTGGAATTGGCTGGACACAAGTCTTTAACGGTCTGAGCGCAACCGCTGCTACACTGAATTCAGGAGCAACTACTGCCCCTTTATCTGCAGGACCTTTCAATATTACCGATACAGGCGTTTATGCTTTTGAATATATTTCCTTTATGGACAATGTTGATTCTGAAGGCGCAAACGATACTTCACTGAACTATATCGTTGTAACTGATACTACTTATGCACGAGATGAAGCGGCAATTACCGGACTGATTGACAACTCGCTTGGTTTCAATGCAAATACCGGTAACCTTGGAAACATTTATGATGCAAATACTAACTTGATCGTTAAATCAATTTCTTTCTTCTGTGCTGCTCCTACAGAAGCAGAGCAAGTTACCGCAAGCATGTATTCTATCAATGGTGGATTGCCTGATGTAAATCTTGGTACTTCTGCACCATATACTTTTACTGCTGACGATAATACCAATGGCGTTTTCTTAACGCTTCCATTGCCAACTCCTGTTGCAGTTGCTGCAGGCCAGCAGTTTTATGTAGGTGCTGATCAGCTTGGTCAAAGCAATCTAACTCTTGGTTTCAACAGTAATGTGTTTACTGACAATACCGTTTTCTTCCAGGTTGCTGGAGGCGGATGGCTTGAAATCAATGTTGGAACAGGTGGCGCTTTCATCGGATCATTCCTTGTTCGTGCAAATCTTGATTTGGATAACCAGGTTTCTGAAACAGCATTCGCAAAAGAAATCAGCGTGTTCCCTAATCCTTCAAATGGCAAGTTGTATATCCATAACGATGGCCAGAAAGAAAACATGACTGTAACAGTTTTCAATAATCTCGGACAAACAGTTTACAACGGAACTTTCTCTCAAATGTCAACTGCAGTTGTTGATCTTACAAAAGAGTCAGCCGGCGTATACAGCGTTCAGGTTAAGTCAGACAAAGAAATCACTACTAAATCAGTGGTTATTTCAAACAGATAAATCCGTATTTAATGGATGTGAAAAGACCCTCTTGCTTCGGCGAGAGGGTTTTTTTTTCGTGTTTTTTAACGGTGGAACTGCAGAAAGCATCAAAATATCTTGCCACTAATTTCCCGAAATATCACAAATTGATACAAGAATAAAAATTCTGATTCGCGTGAATTAGTGTATCCCGATAGCTATCGGGACGTGGCTAAAATTTTAATTCACCCCTTGACAAAGCACTGAGGAGTATATATAATCACACCACCTTCTTAATACTCTGCGCCAGTTTAGAGGCAAAAATAAAACCGTTGAGTTCTTTATTGTCGGTTCGGAGAATTTCCTCGGCAGTACCCTCCCACCACTTTTTTCCCTGGTGCAGGTAGGTGATCTTGTCGCCGATCTCCAGCACGGAATTCATATCATGTGTATTGATCACCGTCGTAATATCATACTCCAGCGTGATCTCTTTGATCAGGTTGTCAATTACGATTGAAGTCCGGGGGTCAAGTCCGCTATTGGGTTCGTCACAAAAAAGGTATTTCGGATTGGGCGCAATGGCACGTGCAATAGCCACACGTTTTTTCATCCCTCCGCTTAACTCTGAAGGTTGAAGCTTGTTGACATTAACAAGGTTTACGCGGTGCAGGCAAAAATTAACCCGTTCCATCTTTTCCTCGTAACTCATGTCTGTAAACATGGAAAGCGGGAACATCACATTCTTCTCCACATCCAGCGAATCGAACAAAGCACCACCTTGGAATACCATTCCGATCTCTTTTCTGAAAGGTGTGCGCTCCTTAAAATCGAGCGAAGAAAAATTCCGGTTATCGTAAAGAATCTCACCTTCATCAACCTCGAGCAAGCCAACCATACATTTCATTAAAACGGTTTTGCCGGAGCCGCTTCCCCCAATCACCAGATTCACCTGTCCTTTTCCAAAAACTGATGAAACATCACTGAGAATATTACGATCCCCGAATTTCTTGCTGATGTGTTTTAATTCAATCATACAAGCAGGAGCTGGGTAAGAACGTAATCACCAATCAAAATAAGAATACTACTGTATACGACGGCATAGGTGCTGGATTTGCCAACTTCAAGCGCCCCACCCTGTGTATGAAATCCATGGTAAGAGGCAACTGTGGTAATGATATATGCAAATACAAATGATTTGATCAGCGCAAATACAACATTGTACGGAATAAAATTATTTTGCAAACCATAGATAAAATCTGCACTGCTTATTTTTCCTGTCAGGGTTCCTGCAAGGTAACCACCGGTAATTCCAAGGAAAGCACTCAGCAGGATCACAAACGGGAAGATAAACATGGCGGCTGTTATTTTTGGAAGCACGAGGTAAGCGGCAGAGTTGATGCCCATGATCTCCAGCGCATCAATCTGCTCAGTAACGCGCATGGTGCCTATTTCGCTGGTAATATTGGATCCTATCTTACCGGCAAGAACGAGACAAATGATCGTCGGTGAAAATTCAAGGATAATGGAATCGCGTGCCACTATACCAACCGAATACATTGGGATGAGGGGGTTGGTCAGGTTATAAATCGTCTGAATGGTAATAACAGCCCCTGTGAATATGGATACGAGCGCGACAATGCCCAGACTTCCATACCCAAAATTATCGCATTCACGAAGGAATTGCTTCCAGTAAATCGAAAATTTTTCCGGCCTGGTCATCATTCGCTTCATAAAAAGCCAGTACTGCCCGAAATGAAATAACCACCTCATTATTTCAATATTTAGCGGCTGAAATTACACAAAAGAACCTTCATGAAAGATTTGTAGTAAACATTCATCAACGAACTGCGTTAGAGTATTATCTTTACATCAATGAAAATCAACAAAATCATCCTTTTCATTTTCGCTTTTTTTATCACGGCCTCACTGAGCAGTTGTTTTATTTTCAAAAAGAAATGCGATTGCCCGAAATTCAGCCGTAGTCTTAGTCCTCAGCAAAAAAACAGCTGAAATTATGGGGAAATTTCCCCTCTTCAATTCGGCCAAAAGTTCATTAATATTTGTCTTTCTGCTCGTTCTAATTTTTTTACTTTTACAGCCCTTTAAAAATTTAATTCGCATTGTTGCTATCTGAATTAAGGCGCGGAGACAAGGCCATCATTGATTCCTTTACTGATTATGAAGCATCCCTGAAATTGCTTGAGATGGGCTGTATTCCCGGAGAACAAATTGAAGTTATCCGTATTGCCCCCCTTGGAGATCCCATTGCAATTCTTGTTGCGGGATACCTGCTAAGCATGAGAAAGGATGAGGCTGCAGTGGTTGTGGTCAGAATGGTTGATTAGTTAATTTGAAGATTGGTTGATTTGAAGATATGAGGATATGAGGATATGGTGATTTGAGGATTGAAAAAGGGAAATATTGAAATGGTCAGAATTAATTATAAATATTTGGAGGCGCCCCCGGTTTTTACTTGCCTCCCGACCCTTCGGGAAGCCTGTTGCTTATATGCTTTCTCCTTCACCACTTTTTTCTCTTAACACAAAATAAAACCTGCGTTTCCCTTGCCCTCCGCCTCTCTACATATTGCCCTGGTCGGAAACCCCAATAGCGGGAAAAGCACGGTATTCAATGCACTCACAGGACTGAACCAGAAGGTAGCAAACTTTCCCGGTGTTACTGTTGATAAAAAAATAGGAACAGCAACACTTACCGCAGAAGACGGCAAAAAAATTGATGTCGAATTTATTGACCTGCCGGGAATTTATTCGCTTTATCCGAAATCCATTGACGAAGAAATTCCATTCCGGATCTTATGTGACCCGAATAATGAATTGCATCCTGATGCAGTGATCATTGTAGCAGACGGAACAAACCTGAAAAGAAATTTTTTCCTCTGTTCACAGGTAATCGATTTGAAAATTCCTGTAGTACTTGTGATCAACATGGCTGACATGATGCGTGACAAGGGTTTACAGGTGGATTTCGAAGTTGTTTCCAAAAAGCTCGGTGTACCTGTAATCCCGATGAATGCACGCAAAGGGGAAGGACTTGAAGAATTAAGAAAAGCACTCACCCAAAAACTTCCTGTACCACAAATCGATTTTCTTGACATCCGTTCTTATGCTCCTGAAGTAGTGGATGGCATTTGTGCCACGATCAATTCAAGCAGTCACTACGATGCGTTTCTTGCTGCAAACAACCTGCATATCATTACTGATTTTGAAATGCAGAAGTTCAAAAAAGACAAGATCAGGGAAATCTGCGAAACACATCAATTTGATTCAAGGCAGATGCAGGCGCGTGAATCCATTGAGCGCTACAAAAAGATTTCTGCATTGATGAATGACACTGTCAGGCAGACAGGTGCCCTTCGCAAGTCTTATACTCATGCCATTGACAATGTACTTACCCACAGGATCTTCGGTTATGCGATTTTCCTCGCCATTCTGTTTATCATTTTCCAGTTCATATTTGCTTTTGCTTCCTACCCGATGGAAATGATCGATACAGGGTTTGCATGGCTCAATGGAAAAGTGAAAGATGCATTGCCGGCGGGAATTATCAATGACCTCGTCGTGAACGGAATCCTTGCCGGACTCAATGGCATCGTTGTTTTTATTCCGCAGATCGCTTTGCTTTTTTTCTTCATTGCCATTCTTGAAGATACCGGCTATATGGCCCGCGCCAGTTTCATCATGGACAAACTGATGCGGCGGTTTGGACTGAACGGCAAATCAGTTATTCCTCTCATGAGCGGCGTGGCCTGCGCTGTACCTGCCATTATGAGTACGCGTACAATTCAAAATTGGAAAGAAAGAATCATTACCATCTTCGTAACCCCACTGATGAGCTGCTCTGCGCGACTTCCCGTTTATACATTGCTCATTGCACTTATTATACCCAACCATTATTACTACGGTATCAACCTGCAGGGAATGGTACTCATGCTAATGTACCTGATCGGATTCATAGCAGCCATCGGCAGCGCATACGTTCTCAAAAAACTGATCCGTGCAAAGGAGAGAAGTTATTTTATGATGGAACTGCCATTGTACAGGGTTCCGCGGTGGAGCACCATTGGCCTCCATATTATTGAAAAGGTAAAGGTTTTTCTGTTTGATGCCGGGAAGGTCATTATTTCCATCAGTATTATTCTTTGGGTACTTTCTTCATTCGCCCCGGGCAACAGCTTTAAAACCATTGAAGAAAAATACAGGAAGCCCGAATATGCTTCAGTGCCGGCCCAGGAAATTGAACGTAAAATTCAGAGCGAGAAGCTGGAGTCATCTTATGCAGGCATTATGGGTCGCGTAATTGAACCGGTTATCAAGCCGATTGGATTTGACTGGAAAATAGGTATTGCACTTGTTACCTCATTTGCTGCGCGTGAGGTATTTGTTGGCACCATGAGCACCATTTACAGCGTCGGGGATGAAGGAAAAACCCAATTTACCCTCAAGCAAAAAATGCAAAACGAACTGAATCCGGAGACAGGATTGCCTAGATATACGCTGGCAGTGGGCTTGTCCCTGATGCTTTTTTATGCATTTGCAATGCAATGCATGAGCACTGTTGCAGTGGTTTTCAGGGAAACCAAAGGAAGCCGCTGGCCACTCATTCAGTTCATTTATATGTTTGCGTTGGCATATGTAAGCAGCCTCGTTGCATACCAGGTCCTAAAACCGTAACTGCTGAACCTGAAACATTCTTTGCCCTCTATTATTTGACAATTTCCTGCTTGTCATTTCTCCAAATTAATTACTTTTGCGCCTCCTAAAAAGCATTCGCAAAATTCGCAATTCGTAAATTCGTAACTATTAGCTATTCGTACTATGTCATATTTATTCACATCAGAATCAGTTTCAGAAGGGCATCCGGATAAGGTTGCTGACCAGATCAGTGACGCGCTCATTGATAACTTTCTTGCTTTCGATCCAATGGCTAAAGTGGCCTGCGAAACATTTGTTACTACCGGACAGGTTGTTCTGGGTGGCGAAGTAAAATCAAAAGTGTACCTGGATGTACAAAAGATTGCGCGTGATGTGATCACCCGTATCGGCTATACCAACAGTGAATATATGTTCGAAGCAAATTCATGCGGCATATTCTCTGCCATCCATGAACAAAGCAGCGACATCAACCAGGGCGTTGAACGCAAGAATAAAGAAGACCAGGGTGCAGGTGACCAGGGAATGATGTTCGGATATGCCACCAATGAAACGGACAATTATATGCCGCTTCCGCTGGACCTTGCACACAAAATCCTTTTTGAACTCGCAGCCATTCGCAAAGAAGGAAAACAAATGAAGTACCTGCGCCCTGATAGCAAAAGCCAGGTGACCATCGAATACAGTGATGATCATAAACCACAAAGAATAGATTCAATCGTTGTGAGTACTCAGCACGATGAATTTGTAAAAGCGAAAAATAATTCACCGGAAGAACGCCTGCGCGCACAGAAAGCAATGCAGGCCGTCATCACCAAGGATATACTTAACATTGTTATTCCCCGTGTAAAAAAGACATTGAAGTCTTCGCTTCAAAAATTATTTACAGGAAGTATCACTTATCATATCAACCCTACCGGCAATTTTGTGATCGGTGGCCCTCACGGAGATACAGGCCTTACCGGACGTAAGATTATTGTTGATACTTATGGTGGACGCGGAGCCCATGGCGGAGGTGCTTTTTCAGGAAAGGATCCAAGCAAGGTAGATCGTTCTGCAGCATATGCTACCCGCCACATTGCAAAAAATCTTGTGGCTGCGGGCGTTTGCGATGAGATCCTCGTGCAGGTTTCTTATGCCATCGGAGTTGCAAAACCATGTGGTATTTATGTCAATACCAACGGTACTTCCAAAGTGAAAATGACCGATGGAGAAATTGCAAAAAAGATCGAGGAGGTTTTTGATATGCGTCCTTACTTTATCGAACAACGTCTGAAATTGCGAAATCCCATTTACAGTGAAACAGCCGCTTATGGTCACATGGGTCGCGAGCCACAGGTAGTAGAAAAAACTTTTGTTTCACCTGATGGTAAAATCATCAAAAGAAAGGTTGAACTGTTTACATGGGAGAAACTCGACTATGTAGAAAAAGTGCGTAAGGCCTTTGGAACTGGAAAAAACAAATCCAAAAAGACAATGGAATTGGAATTGGTATAAACGACTTCAATGATAAAAAAGGGCTCTTTCGAGTCCTTTTTTATTGCTTCAGGATTCCGGAATTCGTACATTTCCATTAAAGAATATTTACAGTCCACCACCTTCCCAAATATAAAAGGCACAAAATGATGTTGGATTTGGCCCCTGCGGGAAGAAATCTTTCAATACCAGAAGGGATTTCAAACAAATTAATTAGTTTTTTCTTCCTTTGAAAAAATCCTGTAGGTTTGCTTAAGCGAAATGCCTTATGAACCTGAAAAATTATTCCGTTCAAAAATTAAAATCCGAACTTCTTTACATTGTACAGAAGCACAGCGAGGATATTAATTTCAGGCTTTTCTTTTTTGGGTCACGGGTTCGGAAAGAGGACGCTGATGACCGTGCCGACATTGATGTTGGTTATGAAGGAGCTAATAAGCTTTCCATTCGCACCTTACGGAAGATTAAAGAGGAAATAGAGGATATCCGCACGATTTACAAAATCGACTTTGTTGATTTCAACCGCACCTCATCTCCGTTTAAAGAAGAAGCGAAGCAATATCTAGAAATAATTCAGTGATGAGTGCGTTCGAAAAATCGTCTATACAATATTTTTCTGCATTAAAGCGGCTTGAGGAAGTGCTTCAAATTCCGGCTGATGATATAATCCGGGATTCTGCAATCCAACGATTTGAATTCACCATCGAGCTTGCATGGAAATGCATCAAACTTTTCCTTGAAGAAAAAAAAGGAATAGTATGCCTTGCTCCGAAAGACTGTCTGCGACTTGCATTTCAACATGGGTTAATTGACTATGATGAATTCTGGCTAGACATGATTGATATGCGGAACATGACAGCACATTCTTATGATGAGCAGATCTCGAAAGAGATTTATAGTGAATTGAAAAATGCCCTTAGGCGTTTCAGAAAACTCAAAGAAGCCCTTCAACAGAAATGAGTAAGACTCGAATGCGTTTAAGTTTCTTTTTTTCAATTTTTTTTTTAATTGCATGCACAAAT
>JAPLDB010000052.1:14448-26728 GCA_026391975.1 Bacteroidota bacterium
AAAACATCCTGTTGAAATCGTAGCGGCAGTAAAAGACCAAAAAGATTCGTTTGAAATTTCTGAAGTTATCACTTCAGTCACCTGCGATAGAAACCCCGTCCACTCCTACTCCCTTTATCTTCCTCATCAAAACGGTGGCAGTACCAAACTTCCCGCATTGATTTTCCTCGACCCTCACGGTGACGGGTCATTCCCGCTATACAAATACAAATCTTTTGCTGAAAAATTCGGAGTGGTTTTGATCGGTTCCAATGATTCGAAGAACGGTGTCACATTCGATGAAACAAACCAGATTGTTCAGGGACTTGAAGCGGAAGTATCAGAAAGGCTAAATGTGGATGTGAAGCAAATTTCCCTGGCAGGATTTTCAGGAGGAGCAAAAGTTGCGCTGGTGGCTGCATCACAGTCATCTTCCATCCTATCCATTATTTATTGCGGCGCCGGGTTGCCACAACTTCCTCAGCAACTTCCGCCCGCTTTGGCCATTGCCGGTTTAAAAGACATGAATTATACAGAAGTAATTCAGGCCGATCAGCAATTTGAAAATAATCATCTCCGCCATGCATTGATCGAATGGAATGGAAAACATGAATGGAGTGATTCAACAACTTTCGAAAATGCTTTTTACTGGATCCATTTCCGGGCCATGGAAAATAAAATGCAAACGCTGAATGAAAGCATGGTACAGGCCTTCATCAGGCTAAACTCAAAACCTTCTCCTGATCCAATGCTGGAGGAATTACGATTGAAGAAATTAATTGGGTTCCTTGGTGGTGTGGTTGATATCTCAGAATACACATCTTCTCTTTCCTCTCTGACAAAACAAAAAAAATATTTAATTGCAAGGGAAAAGCAACAAAGTGATATCGAACTGGAGTCGAGGATGAAACAAAATTATCTGGAGTGCATAAACTTAAAAGACCCGTTGTGGTGGCGCGATGAAGTGAACCACCTTCGTTCATCAAAATCAAATCCAATGAACGACCGCATCCTTGGTTACATTTCTCTTGCATGTTATTCTTATTCAAACAATGCTCTAAAACAGCGTGACTTGTCATCAGCTGAAAAGTACTTAGCCATTTACGCACTGGCAGACCGTGAAAATCCTGACAGGGCTTACATGCAAGCCTGCCTTTATGGCCTGATGCAAAACAAAGAAGGGGCTATTCAATCAATTACGGAAGCAATAAATTATGGATTCAAAGACAGGTCAAAACTGATTTCAGAACCGGCTTTGGCCTTTATCAGCAATACCCCTGAGTTCAATGAAGTGATCAGGAAGATCAAGTAATATCCGGCAATGGCTTTTTCAGTTTTACCACTGCATGTTCATTTTTGTTTGCAAGCTGTCCGCATGCAGCATCAATGTCTTTTCCTCTGCTTCTCCTTAGATTAACAATAAATCCGCGACTGTGCAGGTAATTTTTAAAAGCAGTCAGTTTATCTTCACGCGCATTCAGGAATCCCTCGTTATCAATCGGATTGTACTCAATGAGATTGATCTTACTTGGCACTATTGAAGCAAAATCTGCCAGTTCCTTAGCATCAATAATTTCATCATTGAAGTTATTGAAAACGATGTACTCATAGGTAACATGTTTTTCGGTTTTCGAATAATAGTATCTTAATGCATCAGCAAGCACTTCAAGGTTATTGTGCTCATTGATCGGCATGATCTTATTCCGTTTCGCATCATTGGCAGCATGCAAAGAAAGTGCGAGGTTAAATTTTGCATTGTCATCTCCCAATTTCCTGATCATTTTTGCAATTCCTGCAGTGGAAACAGTAATGCGCTGCTGAGACATTCCTAAACCAATTTGCGCGTTGACCAGTTCCACACTTTTAACCACATGCTGATAATTCAACAGCGGTTCTCCCATTCCCATATAAACCACATTTGATAGCGGAATGTTATAGTACTCCATGCTTTGCTTTTTGATCAGGCTAACCTGGTCATAAATTTCACCCGCAGTAAGGTTTCGTACGCGTTCCAGCTTTCCGGTTGCGCAAAATTTACAAGTGAGGCTGCATCCCACCTGAGAAGAAACACAGGCTGTCATTCTGGTATCTGTGGGGATCAGCACACCTTCAACAATATTTCCATCATAAAGCCTGAAGGCCGTTTTAATGGTGCGGTCGCTGCTTATCTGAAAAGTATCAATTTCAACTGCGCGAATAGAAAAATTGTTTTCGAGCAGGCTCCGGACATCCAGAGAAAGGTTACTCATTTCTTCAAAAGAACGCGCACTGAATTTCCATAACCATTCCCATACCTGTTTGGCACGATATGGTTTCTCGCCTTTTGAACTGAAGAAATCCTTTAATTCTTCCTGCGACAGTTCGCGTATATCCGGTAGTGATAAATTCATTTCAGGTTGACAGAAGTGTTTTCCAGGCATCGGCTACATTGCCTTCATCGAGTAATTTTTTTGCCTGCATGTGAATAAGGTTTTCAATTTCTTCCTTTGTGCCGGTTGAATGGAGAATGGCCTTCATGCTTTCAGCGTTTTTGAGAATGGCAATGTCTTCCGGCGAAGGCAATTCATCAGCATTCCCCAGCTGACCGAGGTTGTTGCCGGTCAATATTCTGGAAAGGCGGATACGCTCAGGAATACTGTCAATCCCCAGCCCCAGTTTTGTATTTGGTTTTGCAACTTCAAACAATGCTTTCCCCGAAGCACGGCAATAAAGGTCCCCTCCCATCCTGGCCACAAGATCGATCTTATCAGGATCAATTTTCCCGGCCTCATTCAGGACATTTTCATTGATATGCATCAGAATGATTTCACATACGATCAGGTTTGCGGCCCCACCTTCATATCCTGTTTCTTTAATTTCAAGAACCTTGCATTCCATTTGTACAGGGGACTCCTTCACGCGAAAAGGTTTTACCAGTTCTGAAGCGATCGCCGTAAACCCCGCTTTTGTAAATTCATTCACCCCTTTGGGGTACTCACAACTGGCCAGCGATGTTTGCTGAACCATGGCATAACTCACTGCATTGATCACAACCTCCTTTGTTTCATAAATATTCTCAAGGGTATGCTTGATGGTATTGTCGCGTACTCTGCGGGCAGGTGAGAAGACTATTACAGGAGGATTGCTTCCAAAGGCATTGTAAAAGCTGAAAGGGGCCAGGTTCGGAATTCCGTTTTTGTCAACTGTACTTGCAAAAGCAATTGGTCTCGGAGCAATTGAAGCAAGCATGTAAGCATGCATCTGTGCAGTTTTTATTTCTCCAGGTTTAATTGTAAGCATTGTAAAAGGGTGATTTTGGCAAAGGTACGCCCATATATTATACCAATACTCAGTTCAAATTAATCCAATAATGTTTATGGTATTATGCCGATAGAGTAGCTGTTACTGCGTACTACGTAGGTTATGCGACATAATAAAGTCGAAATTAAGGTTGACAGATATTCTAAATGCCGCTTAATTAATGACCGAAGTAGTATAGTTCAGCAAAATGAATGATCCTGCAGCAGAGCTGCGAAGTATCTTGCCACGAATTGCACGAATTATCACTAATTGGTGAAAGCTTTGAAATAATGTTTCGTGTAAATTAGTGAAATTCGTGGCTGAAATAATAATTCAACCTCGCCTTAGGCGAGACGAAGAATTTTTTTGATTAAAAAGAAAGCTCCATAAGGAGTCCTGTGGACCGGAAGGTGCATTGGGCTATTGCAGATACCGTATCGGTATTATAACCCAAAAGCCCCCTCCGTTTTACCGGAGAGGGCTTGGGTATTATTAGTTGCTGAATGAAATCTTATTCAACAGTAACTTTCAGAAGCTGCGCCTGCTCGCCTGCAGTCTCCATGCGTACAAGGTAGATTCCCTTGGCCACTTTGGTCAGATCAAGCTCATGCATGTTGATGCCTTCTGCAGCAGATACTTCATCACTGATGATAACCCTGCCTGTTACATCAACAACACTGATCACATACTTCGCCGAATTCACAGATTCGAACTTCACAGTGGTTTTGCCGCTGGTAGGATTCGGATACAATGAAGTACTTGTTGAACCCGCTGAAGCTTCAACCTGTCCCTGACGGCAAGGAATCGTGATCGCAAATGTGCGTGTTCCAGATACACCGCAATCGTTGGATGCAGTTACTGCAATGTTTCCCGCAGTGCTGCCTATCAGTACCAAAAGGTTGTTTGAGTTCTGTCCGCCAACAAGTGTTGTTCCTGCAGGCCATGTCCAGTTATACGATGTTGCTCCGCTTGCTCCGCCTGTTGTATATGACTGAACTGTTCCCGCACATGGTGCAGCATTTCCTGTAATCACTGCAGGTAAACCAGGGAAACCGTTCACGCTCAATGTACGTGGTGCACTGCTTCCGCAAGCGCTGTTGGCAACTACATTGATCGTAACACTACTGAACGTTGAAGTAAAGTTCACACTTGCCGCACTCAGGTTGTTTGGTCCGCTGATGGTTGCCTGAGTTGATGATGAACTCCACAGGTAACTTGTGGCACCGAACACTGGAGTGATTGAATAAGATACTCCGCTTTGTCCGCATTGACCTGTAGTTGGTCCTGAGATTACACCCGGTATGTTCGGTATGCCGCTGGCGATACTCTTGCAACGCTGCGGACTTGCAAAGCCGCAACTGCTAATAGATGTTACACACACAAGTGAACCTGCAGGTATTACAGCAGGGAATGCAATCGAAGCAGTGTTACCTGCCGGGGAAATTACAGCTCCCGGTACGTTAGTAGTCCAGTTATAACTTGCTGCGCCCGGTACTGCCGATACGCTGAAGCTTGATGATCCGGAAGGACATACATAACCAGGACCAGTCATGGTTCCCGGAATGGCCGGTGTATTGACAATGTTCAGGTTACGTGAAACGCTGTTAAATCCACAGGTAAGTGAAGCATAAACACTCAGTGTTCCGCTGCTCCAAAGGCCTAAGAAATTCACAGTAATACTTGGAGATGCTGTTGTAAGTGTGGTACCGCCTCCGTTGATGTTGGCATTACCTGTAATTGTCCAGGTGTAGGTATTGGCACCTGTTACAGGAGCGATGCTGTATGCACTACTGCTGGAAGCACATGCAATCAGGCCTCCGCTGATAACACCAGGCTGAGACACTTTTGAACGTACCCATGTACAGATCGTATTGCTTTGTCCGCATGCATTGGCTGCAAAACAGCAAATGTTGTAGCCCGAGTTTCCTGCAGGTGCAGGGTTTAAGAACTGTACATATACACTTGGTCCGGAAGTTTGATAAGGTCCGGCAACGAATGGTCCAACGTTGCTACTGCTATACAAAGCACCTGAAGTACCATTCCATGAATAGTAAGTTGCTCCTGATACTGCATTTACAGAAACCAGAGATACTGTTCCGTTACATCCTGTAACCGGTGCAGCAGTAACGCTGATCGTTCCTGATGGAGGTGCTGCACTTACTATGATATCAATAGAAGCACATGCTGTATTGTTACAAGTGCCTTCTGCTCTTACAGTGTAATGATGCACTCCTGTTGTACTTGGAGTAATCGTAACTGATGAACCGATGCCTCTTGCAGTTCCTGTTCCACAAGCTCCAGTGCCTTCATACCAATGCCAGGTCGCATTATCACCCAGACTTCCGCCATTTACTGTCAGGATTACGTTGTTGCCAAGGCAGATGTTGTTCACATTGTTGGTAGTGATATTGGAGGTTGCACTTGCTGGATCTGATGATGCCAGCAGTGCATTTGTTACAACAGGGTTACTCACTGAATAACATCCTGCAGGATCAGTATAGGTTACGTTGAAGATATCACCATAATCTACTGTGATACTCGTTGTAGTTTCTGATGTACTCCATAACAGATCAGTACCGTAGTTAGTAACTGTAAGCGTAGCTGAACTGTAAGTAGCTCCGCCATCGCTTGAACACAGATTGATAGGACCTGCAGGGGTTACTATTGGTGCGGCCGGTGCTGCACTTTCAGTGATCACTACTACGTCAGTATTGATACATCCATGAACATCTGTGCCTGTTAAGGTATATGTTCCGCCAGTAGAAACAGTGATCAGATCGGTTGTTTCTGTAGTACTCCAGCTATATCCGCTGGCAGGAACTCCTGTTCCCTGCAAGTCAGATGTTGTTTGACCTGTGCAGAGATTATTGCTTCCAATTACTGTAATAGCAACCGGTGGCAATGCATAAACCAATGCAACCACGTTTGCAGAATCTCTGCAGCCATTGGCATCAGTTACCCTTACTTTGTAAGTTCCGCTTGCAGAAGCCGGAGCTGCAGCAATAGATGGATCCGATGATGTGGATGAATATACACCACCAACAATCTTAGTCCAGAGGTAGCTTACTCCTGTAGGTGCATTTGCATGCAAATCCAACGCTGCTGTTCCTTCGCAGAATGCAGCAGACGCTGTAGGAGCAACAACCGGTGATGGATTGATCACAACTGTTACGCTTGCATCAACGAATGATCCACCTCCAAAAGTAATATGAACAGTATAAATACCTGCAGCATCTGTACCTGCATTTGGAAGAACAGGATCTTTCACTGACGATGTGAATGCATTTGCAGCCGTGGTTGTCCAGCTATAAGATGTACCGGTTGTTGGTGAGAATAGATTCAATGTACTACCCTGACAAACCGGACTGTTACTGGTTGCATTTGGTGCAGCAATAGCCACTACCCAGTCTTCTGTTTCTCCATAACCATAACTTAAGCATGGAGTAAGTGATGCACCGGAATAACCTTCTGCTGCAGTTACACGCATTGCTGTAAGACCCGGTGTGGCTGTTGCAGGAATCACGAAACTGCCTGTTGCATGTCTTGGACCTGCTGCAGTTGCTGATTCTACAAATACCTGCTCACCTGCATCAGTGAATGAACCGTTTTGGTTATAGTCAATCCAGATAGAAATACCACATGCATAATAAGTAGCTCCATCGCACTCGTCCTCACTGATGTCAAATGGAACGGTAGCGCCAAGCAGCATAGATGAGAGAGGTCCAAGTGTAGAGAAATTAGAATATTGGCTTAATAAAGAACCAGGACCGGGTGCCGCAGTTGTGCAACCATTCGTTCCTGAATAAGCAGCCGGTGTTGAAGCTCCATTTACAGTTATGCTGTATATTTCTTCGTCAGCAGTAGTAGTTGCCGCAGAAGCGCAATAACAGTTGTAGAATGGAGTTGTAAGCACCTGCGTTGAGTTGCTATAAACCAAATTGCCAACACAACCTGCACCGCAACGATAATATGTTGCAGCAGACTGAGTAGTAGTATGCGTTACATTTGTTGCACCACCAATATTAGTCCAGGTTGTGCCGTTTGGTGAAGACTGCCATTGGAAAGTAGATCCTACCGGAGGATTTGCCATGCTAAGGGTAAATGAAGCTGCAGGGCAAGCAGTACTAAGTGTAGAATTTGTATTACCAGGATTCGATACAGGCTCAGAAAGAGTAACTGAACTATTTGCAGAACATACTCCATTGGTAACAGTAACGTAATAGGTAGCTGATGAACCGCTTAATGTAGCAGTAGGATTAAAGATTGCACTGTTGCTTACTGCAGCACCAGTCCAAGCATAGGTAAATCCTACACCGCCAATAATGTTAACATCATAATCTTCGGTTTCGCCCCATGTATAAGCTGCACAAGGGTCTGTACTTGCTAATGTGGATCCGTATTTAGAACGAACGCGCATGCGGGTATGACCTGGTGATGCAGATAATGGAACTAAAATTGATTGCGTAAGCACGGTTGGGTTAGCGCCTGAACCCATGTTAGTAAATTCTGATGCATCAAATGTTCCGTTGCGGTTAAAGTCGATCCAAACTCCACCAAACTCAGTACCACCATTATTGATGGTTAAGTTAAGCGAATAAGAAGTGCCTAAGTTAACTGTTGCAGAGTTAACAGTGCTTGAGAAGTTATCATAACCACCTGCCGAACCAACTCCTGTAGTGTTATTTATTCCTGCAAAGGTTACATTAAGAATTTGATCGCTTGCTGTATTGCTGGTAGTACCCGGTGTGCAATAGCCACCCGGCTGTGCGCCACCTGCTCCACCGGCTGCAAGTGCTACTAACTGACTGGTGCCGCCTGAACAAATGGTAGCAGGGGTAGCAGTTACAGAACTAATAACCGGTGTTGCTGCTACTGTTATTGTAATGCTTGACTGTGCAGAGCAACCTGAACCGGAGTTAGTTCCCGTTAAAATATAAGTAGTAGTAGCTGATGGGTTAACAAGTGCATTTTCGTTATAAGTACCTGACGTACTTACCGGAGCCGGAGACCATGAGTAAACATAAGCAGGATCACCTCCTGTTGCATTAAGAGTAGTACCTGCACTGCCCGGATTACATAATGAAGTGTTAGAAGAAGATACTGAAACAGTAGGTGCAATTGTATAAACCGCAACAACTGCAGCTCTTGGTCCTGTGCAAGTTCCATTTGTTTCTTCTACATAGAAGGTAGAGTCTGCATTGATTGCATTAGGAGTGGTAAATGATCCTCCTGTACCTAACATGGTGCCACCTGTAGCTACGCGATACCACTGAAGTGTGCCGCCAGTGCCGGTTGCAGATAAAACAACTGTACCTGTACCGCAAGCTGTAGCACCACCAGTACCTGTTGGTGCAGGAGGTACCGGCTGTATAGAAACTGAAACAGTATTTGAACTTTGGCAGTTGTGAGCCGGCTCTGTTAAAGTCATTGTATAAACTGTAGATGCAGAAGGCGAAGCAGATGTATTTGCCAATACCTCATTACCTGAAGTAATACCTCCGTTACCGGCAGTATTGCCTGACCATGCAAAGCCCATTGCTTGTATAGGTGCAAAATGCCATGCTTCGTTATCAGCTGCAACGGCAACGTTGTTGTGACCGGGTGCTGCTGTACCTAATGTACCACCTAAGTTTTCGCAACCTATAGCACTTGTATAGGTTGTTTGCATGTGCGTAATATAGATATCCATAGAACCATCTGCCTCATTAACTACAAGCTGAAGTGAGATGTAAGGAGTAGCAGAATAGTATTGGTCATGGTTATAGTTAACAATAAACTTACGGTTAGGAGAGACTCCTTGTGTTGCGTAAGTAATTTGTCCGGCACTTGCATTCAAATCAGCCCAGTGACCAAACCAGTTGTTTGTTGCTGTTGTAGTTGGAATGTTTCCTGTTGGGGAATAGCCACCAAATACATAGTTAGCGCTACCAAATACAATGAATCCATTTGTATGAATTTGAACCTGAGAATAAGTAGTTCCATAGAAATTGAAATTAAAACCTATATTAGCAACTACAGTTCCTTCATCACCTATCGGACCAGCACCTGCTAAAGTAGTAGTTTCAGGAGAAGGCATTGTTGCATACGATAATGCAGCAACAGAATACCCTGTTGGAGGTGCACTAGGAGCTACTGCACTAAGTGCTGTAGATGCTCCGGGGCATATAGATGTAGGAGTTGCTGTAAGTACCGGTGCAGTTGGTAATGCATAAATAGTAACTGCAACACCTACCGGGTTGCTCCAGCATCCTGTAGTGTTATATCTTCCTCTTACATAGAAAGTAGCGTTTGATGGAGCAGGATATGGTGTATTTGTGCTTCCATCATCGGCAATACTTGCTGTTGAAGTACCTGTTGCATTAGTACCTTGCCAGTAGTTAGTAGTACCAACCGGGGCTACTGATGAAACCAGTGTTACCGCTCCGCAGGCAGGGTTACCGCCCGGTGCAGTAGCAGAAGGGTTAGCAGGACCGGCAGGGAAATCAGAAACTACTATAGAAGATGCGTTAGTTGACCATGTAAGGTAAGTATTGCTTTGCGAGCGTAGATAGTAAGTACCGTTTGCAAGTATGTTGTAATTACCGCTTGCAGGGTTAGCTGTGCTTGTGCCTGCTGCTGCAGACTGCCAGTACCATGTTTCTCCGCCCGGTGCTGTACCGTTAGGGTTGATGGTTCCGCCAGCTATACAATCAGGAGTTCCGATTTCGATAGGAACAGATGGAGTAGCAGGAAGTGGAACTACGGTTACTTTGTAGTCTTCTGTTTCGCCATACGACCATCCATTTCCGCAGCCATCGGTTGCAGCAATAGGTAACGGATAACAGCAATAATAAGTAGAGCTAACACGCATTCCGGTTAAACCGGATACGGCAGTTAATGGAACTGTTACTGAAGCAGTACCTGTCCATGAACCTCCGGAGGAGTTATTGTTTCCTGATATACTAAAAAACTCGGACGCCTGATAGGTTCCGCTTTGGTTAAAATCTATCCAAACACCAATACCATTATAGGCTCCGCTGGTTATAGAGAGAGTATATGTTTGACCTGGTACAAGCGCAGTTGTTGCACTGCCTACTGCCGGGTTAGAGAAGTAGTAAGGTTGTGTGCTAAGTGCCGGAGGGCTATGACTAAGTGTATTTAAACTTACATTAGTTATTACTCCATAAAACGAACCGCTGGTTCCATAAACATAAGTAGGCGTGCAATAGCAGTTTACAAAACTGTTCATACCAACCTGTAATGGAGTTGAGGTAGTTGGTGAACCACCGTTGCTGCAGGTAATAATGCACTGGTAGTATGTAGATGCTGTTTGGTTAACTGCCGCTGTAGAGTTTGTAGCTCCTGCAATATTTGTATAAGAAGAACCATTTGGAGATGATTGCCACTGATATGTGTAACCCGCTGCAAGGTATCCGTTGCTCAAGCTTAATGTAAAGTTAGTTCCTGAACATGCTGTAGGTGCTGATGATACTGTATTAGAAGCAGCCGGTGTGCCAGTGCAGGCAGTAGTTGCTACAATGTTTATTAAATAATCTTCAGTTTCGCCCCATAAGTAAGTACCGCATGGGCTAACTACGCTGGATTCTACCACTACAACGCGCATACCCGTTACACCGACTGTTGCCGAAATAGGTATGGTAATATTACCGGCATCGGTATGGTTACCTGTAGTGTAAGGACCTGTAAAAACGTTTTCACCTGCATCTGTAAATAATCCGTTTTGGTTGTAGTCAATATAAATACCAAATATGTTTCCATAAGCACCACCGCATGTAGCTTGTGTAACTGAGAAAGGTACACTTTGCAATTGACTTACACTTGGCACTGCAGGCGCACCTGCACCTGACTTGTAGTTGCTATACATACTTACAACTGAACCGGGTCCCGGTGCAAGCGTAGCACAACCTGATGAATTATTAAGAGTTCCGAATGTTACGTTTGAAATGTCTTCATCAGCCGTACTGGTTGCAGCGGATGCGCAATAGTTAAGACATGCAAGACCTGAGGTCATGCTAAGTGCGATAGGTGTAGAAGAACCGGTACCGCCTGCAGAACAAGAAACATTGCAATAGTAAGAAGTAGCTACTGACTGAGTAGTAGTAAGTGATGAATTGGTTGCACCTGCTACTGCAGAATATCCTGCACCTGTATTAGCATACCATTGGTAAGTGATACCGGTACCAGTTGTATTATTTTGAAGAGAAAGAGTAAAAGCAGATGCTGCACATGGTGCAGCATTGGTAGAAACAGTATTACCCGGTGCAGGAGTTCCTGTACAAGGAGTAGAAGCACTAAAAGTGAAAGCTCCTACTAATCCGCGGGGAGTGTTTGCCGGAGAAGCCAAAGTTCCTCCATATCCGTTGAGGGCGCAATATCTAATATTTACTCCTCCGCCTGAGAAATTACAGGTTTGTGTACCAATGGTACTATATCTGATACTGGTAGCGGATATGCAGAATCTGTAATAGCCGGGAGCGAGAGAAACAATTAAGCCGGACATTACGGTAGCGCAGGCTGCTCCTACGTTGGTAAGGTCTGCGGTTGTTGACAATGTATTTGTAGCTTGCATTGTCCAACCGTTAGCTACTGATACAGCACCGGGGGCACCTAAATCGTAACCTGCCACCGGCTTAGTCCATAACTGGTAAGTTTGGCTGCCAGTAGAGGCCGATGCACATTTAATTGAATTAATAATAATAGGTGACGCATTTCCGTTAAACAGCGTACCCATTACAATGCTCGACCCGTTGTTGTTTAAAAGGGTAGTGGCAATTGTTGTTTGCGCGAAGCTCTGTGTGGAGCTTGCGATAAGCAGCATCAGCGTGATGCCTCTCATCCATGTTTTAAAGTAATTGTTGTTTCTCATAACAGTTGAAATTAAGAATTAGAAATTAAGTGAATTTGAATTTTTAAGTTTTGAAATTTAGTTGTGTTATTTATTTATGTGTGTGAAATTATTTTGATGAAATTATTTTTGTAGAATTTAGTTGAGGGTGGTAATAAAAAATGCATCAGAGCCGTT
>JAPLDB010000028.1 GCA_026391975.1 Bacteroidota bacterium
ACGTTAAAGGAAGACCTGCCAGCAGAAAATCCCTTTTAGACATGTATATTTTTCCTGATAATTATTTCCTGTCCGGGAGCATTAACTAAAATATCTTCCCTGAAAATCGTAACTTTACTGAATCAATAAAATGGTCATGAAAAAATTCCTGCTCACCTTTTTCGCTTCATTTTTTCTTTTCAGCGGTTTTGCTTCCGCAAAGATGTCTGCATTCTTTTCCTTTTGCACCTTTAACCAGCCACAAGGCAGTCCTTATATCGAAACATATCTCACCGTAATCGGTTCGTCAGTGAATTTTTCTCCCAATACAAATCAAAAGCTGCAAAGTAAAATTGAAGTTCAATGGGTCCTCAAGCGGGAGGATTCAATTGTCTTTTTTGATAAATACAACCTGCTGAGCGCTGAATTAGAGAATGTAAATTCTTACAAGCCCAACTTCATGGACCAGCAGCGCATACAGGCGGCCAATGGCAGTTATACGTTGGAGCTTTCCATCACTGATAAAAATTCAAATGACCAGAAATTTACGACAAGCCAGAAAGTAGTGGTCAATTTTCCTGTTGAAAGTGTTTCTATTTCAGACATTGAATTGCTGGAGTCCTATACAAAAAGCGCTGCAGAAAGTAAGATGTCTAAAAGCGGCTATGACCTAGTTCCCTACATCAGCGATTTCTATCCTGAAACAATGGAGTATATCCGGTTTTATTGTGAGGTTTACAATACAAAGCTGATGCTGGGGGATGATTTTTATCTGGCCCGTTATGCTATTATCAACGACAACAACAAACAAGTATTGAATGACCTCGTCGTATCAAGGAAAATGAAAACGGCAGATGTCAGTGTTTTGATGGGTGAATTCCCGCTCTCTCAGGTGATGTCCGGCAACTATACACTCAATTTTGAAATAAGGGATAAGAGCAATGAAATGCTTGCTCATAAGGCTGTTTTCTTTCAGCGCAGTTTTAGAATAATAGTTAAGGAAATTGAACCGACTGATGACTTTACCTTGTTTGATGTCAACAATACGTTTGTTTCTTTTATCACAAATAAGGATACACTAAAGGATTACATAGCCTGTCTTTATCCGATCTCCGGAAAATCGGACCGCCAGATCGCCGATAACCAGATCGCCATTGCCAATGTCAAATCCATGCAGCAGTATTTTTACTATTACTGGGCGCGACAGGACAAAGTAAATCCTGAGAAAAGGTGGATGGATTACAAGAATGAAGTAGACAAGGTTAAAGGTGCCTATGGAACCCGTATTACCAAAGGTTATGATTCAGACAGGGGAAGGGTATACTTGCAATACGGACCTCCGAATACCATTGAAACAAGTGAAAATGATCCGAATACTTATCCTTATGAAATATGGCATTACTATAATGTCGGAGGCCAGACAAACAAGAAGTTCGTTTTCTATTCCCGCGACAGAAGTTCCAATAACTATGTCTTGCTGCACAGTGATGTAACCGGAGAGCCATCAGCCTACGACTGGCAATTGAAGCTGCATGAGAAAACGACGCAGTTTGGAAATGACCTTGATGCAGATAAGGCGCCAAAGACTTATGGAGACCGCTCAGAGGATATGTTTAGAAATCCGAAATAAGTGGTGTTGAGAAAAATCTCCGGCGCTTTTTTTTGCCTCAACAATTTTTAGTGACTTTGTAGGATGAAAGTTGCTGTTGTTATTCTGAACTGGAACGGACGTAATTTCCTTCGTCAGTTTTTACCATCTGTCATCAGTAACAGCGGTGATGCAGAGATCATTGTTGCCGACAATGCATCCACCGATGATTCATGTGAAGTGCTGAGGAAAGAGTTTCCTTCTGTCAAGCAAATTATTAATCGGGAAAATTTCGGTTTTGCCGGCGGATACAATGAGGCATTGAAACATGTGGAGGCAGATTATTTTGTGCTGCTGAATTCTGACGTTGAAGTTACGCCGGACTGGATTTCTCCCGTAATAAAGATGATGGAAAAAGATAAGTCCATCGCAGCATGTCAGCCCAAAATATTATCTCATGCCGATCACACCTCTTTTGAATATGCAGGTGCAGCGGGCGGATTCATTGATAAATATGGTTATCCTTTTTGCCGCGGAAGGATATTTGACAGTATTGAAAAGGACAATGGTCAGTATGACGATGCAAGGCAGATTTTCTGGGCTACCGGAGCATGCATGTTCGTTCGCGCCGCAGCTTTTCGAAATGTGAATGGTTTTGATGCATCCTTTTTTGCTCACATGGAAGAGATCGATCTTTGCTGGAGGATGCAGAGCGCAGGTGGCGCTATCTGGTATTGTCCGGAATCAAAAGTTTACCATGTAGGAGGTGGAACCCTGCACAAAAGCAATCCACACAAAACATACCTCAACTTCAGGAATAATTTATTGATGCTTTATAAAAACCTTTCTGAGAATGAGTTTAAAAAGGTGTTTATTTTCAGGCAAGTTTTTGATTTTTTGGCCGCATTTAAATTTCTCCTCAGATCAGGAGGAATTCCGGAGATGAAAGCAGTTTTACGGGCACACAAAGATTTCAGGGATATGAAAAAAAGTCTGAAACCTGTGCAGTTTGAAAACCGAATTACCGGCGAAAGATTCAGCAAAGTGGTTTATGCAAAAAGTATTCTGCGGGAGTACTATCTCTCCGGCAAGAAATTATTCTCCCGGCTCAATTTCTGAACTGTAAGAAATGCCTGCATTCTTCCGGCCTGTCATACGGAAATAATGAGCATTTTTGTAACCTGTTAACCTCAAAGCAGTATTGGATAAGGCTTACAGGTAAAAAGGAAAATTATGAGCAATGAAAGTGTTGATTTATTGATCCAGCGTGCAGAAGTTCTCCGCCCCAGGAATATTACGCAGTCATTTTCCCTGCTCAGGGATGCGCTTGGCATTGCCCAAAAATCCGGCTATCGCAAAGGAATCGCACAGGTGCATTTTGATTTGGGTATTTGTCATACAACTCAAAATGATTTTAGCAGGGCATTGACTGAATTTAATGAGGCGCTTCCATTGTTTGGCCAGCTTGATGACAGACAGGGAATCATCCGTTGCTGCAACGAGATAAGTCTTATCTATTTTAAACTTGGTGATTGTCCTTCAGCACTTGATAATATTTTTAAAAGTCTCCGGCTGGAAACTGAACTTAAGAACGAAAACGGAATTGCCTGGTGTGACAATGAGATTGGAAAGATCTATATCCACCTTCAGGACTACGACAAAGCCATTGAGCACTTCCGGAAGTCGCTGAAAATTTTTGAGGAGAAGAAGAATAAAAAGGAAATGGTAAATTCTTTTTTTCTGCTTGGTAATGCGTACAACTGGATTGACGATCATGAGAAGGCAGAATACTATCTTCTTCGAAGTATGAATGGCTTGGACCATCTTGATGACATAGATACGAAATCAAAAACGATTGGCAGCCTTGCAATTTTATATACAAAGCTGAAGCAATATGACAAGGCCCTCAACTTTTTTCATGAGGCGCTGGATCTTGCAAATCTTGGAGCAAGTGCTTCAGTAAAGGCGCAGCTTAAGAAAAGCCTTGGTAACCTATACCTGGATTTAACACAATACGACAAGGCCATTGATACCTTGCTAGGAGCATTAAAGATCGCGCAATCATCACCTCTTGAAGCACAACTTGTAAAAATACATCAGTTTCTCGCTTTGGCATATGAACATATCGGTGAATATGATAAGGCACTGCAGCACCACAAGCAGTTTTATGAAGTTGATAAACTTGTAACATCTGAAGAGGTAAACCTCAAGACAAAGGGTCTGCAAATCCGCTTCGACTTAGAGGAACTGAAGAAGCAAAAAGAGATAGCCGAGCTGAGCGACAAACTGAAAGAACAGTTTCTCGCCAATGTCAGTCACGAGATTCGCACACCAATGAACGGGATCATCGGAATGGCACATCTTCTTGAACAGAGCACCCCTACGCACGAGCAACAGGAATATATTGATGCGATCCGGCTATCAGCGCAAAACCTGATGGTCATCATCAACGATATCCTTGACTTTTCAAAGATCAATGCCGGCAAAATTGAATTTATACAAAGTGAATTTAACCTGCGCGAACTGTTGAAGGGTACCATGCAATTAATGCAAGTGAAGGCGGCTGAGAAAAAAATCAATCTGACTACTGTTATTGATTACCATATTAAAGATATCCTCTCCGGGGACCCGATACGACTGAACCAGATTATTACAAACCTGGTCTCAAATGCACTGAAGTTCACGGAAAACGGAAAAGTAACAATCGATATAAAACTGGTGGAGGCCGGTGAAAGCAAGTGTAAGCTGCGCTTCAGGATCTCGGATACAGGAATCGGTATACCTGAGAATAAAATCAAAACGATATTCGACAGCTTTGAACAGGCTGATAATAATAAACGCAGACAGGAAGGAACGGGCCTCGGACTTACAATAGTAAAGCAACTTGTAGAACTGCAGGGTGGAAATATTCATGTGAAGAGCAAGCTCAATGAAGGCAGCGAATTTGTTTTCGAGCTTACTTTTAATATTTCGGAAGTTCAGAATCACATAAAGGAAAAAGAAACACCGGTTGTAATCGAGCAGAAGGATTTTTCTTCCATCAACATTCTGATCGTTGAGGACAATAAGGTGAACCAACTCCTTGTAAAAAACATGCTGAAAAAATTTGGATTCAGTAAGTTTGATTGTGCCGAAAACGGAAGAACTGCCCTTGATATCCTTAAGAAAAACACCTACCACCTTATCCTGATGGATATTCAGATGCCTGAAATGGATGGCTATGAGATCACAGCCGAGATCCGCAAAAATTTTCCGGCGCCTGTTTGCGATACACCAATAATAGCCCTTACGGCCGATGCTTCTGAAAAGGAGAAAATGCGTGCGCGTGAAGCGGGAATGAATGACTACGTGGTGAAACCATATACTCCGGATGAGTTGTATTCAACAATGAGCAGATATATAGGTGCTGCCATGAAGGAGGCCTCAGCACCAATTCAATACCCTGAATCTGATCAGCATTTCTCTCTTGATTCACTTGATAAATACACCGGTGGTGATCCTGATCTTACCTATCAGCTGATTGAAATATTCCTCAAACAGGTTCCCGAAGCAATTGAAAGACTGGAGATAGCGATTCCTGAAGGTGACTGGAAAAATGTTCATGCCATTGCACATAAGGTAAAAAGCAGCGTTGCCATTTTTGATTTCAATGACTTGAAAAAACTGTTGATCAATATTGAAGAACATACCCGTGATCGTCAGCACCTCACAGAAGTGCCGATGCTTTTCAACCAGTTTAAACTACTAAGCAAGGCAGCCATTGCAAATCTGGAGGTACATCTCGGGCGACTAAAGAAGGAGAAGGTTTAGATTTTTTTTTGATCCTGAAAAATTAATTGCTTGCAACGGCAGTCTTCAAAATAACCAATAAGTTGCTTTCCAGATGCAGGTATAATTGCGGTGAACAGCATTAATCTATGTTTCCCGCCTGTTTGTCATCATTTTTTTTGATAAATCTATAGGGTATTGATTTACGTTATTGTTTATTTTTTAATGGAATAGCCTCTTTTTTCAGGATAATATGGTAGAAACAGTGTTATTGGTACACGCAAGTTTCCAA
The DNA here is from genome assembly GCA_026391975.1 of Bacteroidota bacterium. Taxonomy (GTDB): domain Bacteria; phylum Bacteroidota; class Bacteroidia; order AKYH767-A; family 2013-40CM-41-45; genus JAPLDB01. Next base: position 5,628 of record JAPLDB010000028.1, read on the forward strand.
CATACAGTATTATCTCTATATTGCTTCACTAATTTTTTAACTTTATTTCTTAACCCCATTTCTATTCCAAACCAATGAGAAAATTTACATCATTATTAATGCTTGCTGTAATATTTGTAACAGCAATTTCTGCCCGTGAGATCAACGGCAAAGAAGCACAGCAGCAGATCAAAGGCGCTGAAAAGATCATTACCGGCAATCGCAGCGATCTTCCGGAAGCAGTTCATTTCCGCAAGGATGCGCAACCTGAATTCGGCAATTTCAGCACCTGGGCACACAATGCGTTAAAACTTTCTGCCGACAACGACTTTATCCTGCTCAATGCAGATAAAGACAAACTGGGATACACGCACTACCGCTTCCGTGAGACCTATAAGGGGATCCCTGTGGAAGCAAGTATGTACATCGTGCACGTATTCAATGGCAGGATCGTTTCTATGAACGGACAGATCTTCGGGAACATCAGCCTGAATGTGTCTGCAGGAATGACAGCAGAATCAGCACTGGGCAAAGCGCTCAATTACATGAATGCATCTACCTACCGCTGGCAGGTTCCGATGTGGGAAAAGGAAATCAAGAGACAGACCAATAACAGTTCAGCTACCTGGTTTCCAAAAGGTGAATTGATGCTGGCTCCTGAAAACGGAAATGTAAAAGCAGAAAACTACAAACTGACCTTCCGTTTTGATGTATATGCTGAAAAGCCATTGAAGCGCGAGTATGTTTATGTTGATGCCAACAACGGAGAAATAGTTTTCACACAGAACAGGATACATACGTCAAATGTTACAGCAACAGCCATTACGGCTTACAGTGGATTGCGTGAGATCGTGACGGATAGCGTCAACCCTACCACTTATCGCCTTCGGGAAGCGAACCGCGGGACAGGTCTTGGTATTGAGACATTCAATTTACAACAAGGCACAACATACAACAACACTGATTTTCTGGATACAGATAATTACTGGGACAATGTAAATGTTGCTCAGGATGAATATGCAACAGATGCACATTGGGGTAGTGAGATGACGTACGATTTTTATTGGCAGAACTTCCAGCGCAACAGCATTGACGGTGCTGGGATGCTGCTGACCAGCTACGTACACTATGATCAGGGCTACACCAATGCATTCTGGGATGGAACTGAAATGACCTATGGTGACGGATCCAATCCGTATACACCTTTGACTTCTCTTGAAATTGCCGGGCATGAAATTTCTCATGGTGTTACAGAGCGTACATCAGGTTTGATCTATTCAGATGAATCAGGTGCCATGAACGAAGGCTTCAGCGATTGCATGGGTAATTCAATTCGTTATTATGGCAAAGGAGGAATCATTGACTGGGGTATTGGCGATGAAATCGGTGGAACACCATTCCGTGATATGTCTGATCCGAACCTTTATCAGAATCCGGATTGCTACAATGGTACTTACTGGAATGCACCAAATGAAGTGCACAATAACAGCGGCGTACTGAATTTCTGGTATTACCTGCTTACCACAGGCGGTTCGGGCACCAACGACCTTGGCAATGCTTATAGTGTAACCGGAATCACCATAGCCAAAGCACAACAGATTTGCTACCGTATGAATGCAGTTTATTTATTCCCTTCAGCAACATATGCAGATGCACGTCAGTGGGCAATTCAGGCCGCCATTGATCTTTATGGTCCTTGTTCACCGGAGCATGAGTCGACTGCAAATGCATGGCATGCCGTTGGTGTAGGAAGTACATTTACTCCGGGAGTAACAGCAGGATTCGCAGCATCAGGCGTTTCTTTCTGTACCGTACCGGCTACTGTGACTTTTATGAACTCAACATCAAATGCCAATATATTTAACTGGAATTTTGGTGACGGCGGATCAAGCACTGATATGAATCCAACGCATGTATATACTACAGGCGGGCAATTTACAGTTACACTTTATGCTGATGGAGGTATCTGCGGAAGCGATACAAATACAATTGTCAATTACATCGACATTAACCTGCCACAGGCTCCAACAGCGACCGGCGCAACCATTTGTCCGGGAAACACTGCATCATTGAATGCAACAGGCGCCGGAACGCTGGCATGGTATCTTTCTGCCATTGGCGGCAATCCTGTAAATACAGGAACGTCATTCAATACACCTGTTCTTAATACAACAACTACTTACTATGTAGAATCGCAATTTCCATCACCGGCTCAGTTCAATACACCACATACAAATAACGGAGGTGGAACGTATTATGCGAATGTGACTTACCGCGGAGAAATTTTTGATGTGTATGCACCTTGTACATTGGTTTCTGTACTCGTCTACTCCCAGGCAGCAGTTTCAAAAACAATCTTGCTGAAAAACAATGGAGTCACCATCAATTCAACAACAGTAAATATCCCTAACGGATCCAGCAGGGTAACGCTTAATTTCCCTTTGCCTGTGGGCACTTCTTTGGAATTGGGTACTGATGATGGCGTTGATCTTTTCAGAAATAATGCAGGAGCGGTTTATCCGTTTACACTCGGCGGACTTGTTTCGATCACTGACAATACTGCAAATGCCAATGGCTATTATTATTTCTTTTATGACTGGGAAGTACTGGCATCACCATGTGCAAGCGTGCGTGTTCCTGTTGTGGCAACCGTTGATGCTGTTACTGCCGGATTCACTTCAAGTATTTTTGCAAGCATTGTGACATTCACTGACAATTCAAATGGTGGAAACATCGTGTCATATGCATGGGATTTTGGGGATGGAAGTACTTCAACACTGGCAAATCCGGTTTATACCTATGCAAACGTAGGACCTTATGTAGTTTGCCTGACTGTAACCAATTCTTCCGGTTGTACAAATACGACTTGTAATACAATTAATATTCTTCAGGTTGGAATTAACGAGGCAAATTCAATTTCAGAAATTTCTGTTTATCCAAATCCGGTTTCTGATTTGCTTTCTATTAAATTCAAATCTTTGTCTGATAAAAAGTGGACAATGAAACTTAATGATTTAACCGGCAGGGTGATTGCTGAAAAAACTGCTGAGAATATTCAATCGCTTGTCTGGGATGTCGCTGATATTGCCCCGGGAACATATGTTCTCAATATGCAGTCGGGTGACGAGCAAATGATCACCAGGATCACGAAGCAATAAAATTTAAGACCTGAATAAAATGGAAATCCTTCATCAGCAATGGTGAAGGATTTTTTTTGAAACGCTTTTATCCGCTTTGTCATGGGTCTGTAAACTATGATAAATGGCGGTTTTCGGCTATAGAATATGCTTTTTTTTCGTTTCCCGGATTCAACATATTTAATACCTTGACGCTCCAATTTTTTAACTTTATTTCTTAAACCCATTTCTATTCCAAACCAATGAGAAAATTTACATCATTATTAATGCTTGCTGTAATATTAACAACAGCAATCTCTGCCCGTGAGATCAACGGCAAAGAAGCACAGCAGCAGATCAAAGGCGCTGAAAAGATCATCACCGGCAATCGCAGCGATCTTCCGGAAGCAGTTCAATTCCGCAAGGATGCGCAACCTGAATTCGGCAACTTCAGCACCTGGGCGCACAATGCGTTTAAACTTTCTGCCGACAACGATTTTATCGTTCTTAATGCGGACAAAGACCAACTTGGCTACACACATTACCGCTTTCGTCAGACCTACAAAGGAATCCCTGTGGAGGCAAGTATGTACATCGTACACGTGCTCAATGGCAGGATCGTTTCCATGAACGGACAGATCTTCGGAAACATCAGCGTGAATGTGACTGCAGGAATGACAGCAGAATCAGCACTGGACAAGGCGCTCAATTACATGAATGCGTCCACCTACCGCTGGCAGGTTCCAATGTGGGAGAAAGAAATCAAGAGACAAACCAATAACCTTTCAGCCACCTGGTTTCCCAAAGGTGAATTGATGCTGGCTCCTGAAAACGGAAATGTAAAAGCAGAAAGTTACAAACTGACCTACCGTTTTGATGTATATGCTGAGAAGCCGTTGAAACGCGAGTATGTTTATGTTGATGCCAACAACGGAGACATTGTTTTCACACAGAACAGGATCCACAACTCAAATATAACAGCCACTGCGAACACGGCATATAGCGGCATCCGGGAAATTGTTACGGATAGCGTGAATCCGACTACCTACCGCCTGCGAGAAGCAAATCGCGGAGCCGGAATGGGAATTGAGACCTATGATTTACAACAGGGAACCAATTACAATAACAACGATTTTCTGGATACGGATAACTATTGGGACAATGTAAATGCTGCCCTTGACCAGTATGCAACAGATGCACATTGGGGCGCTGAAATGACGTATGACTATTACTGGCAAAACTTCCAGCGCAACAGCATTGACGCAGCGGGGATGAAGCTGCTAAGCTATGTGCACTATGATGTAGGTTATACAAATGCATTCTGGGACGGCAATGAAATGACCTATGGCGACGGATCCAATCCATATACACCGCTGACCTCACTTGAAATTGCCGGGCATGAAATTTCCCATGGCGTTACAGAGCGTACCTCAGGTTTGATCTATTCAGATGAATCAGGTGCTATGAACGAAGGCTTCAGCGATTGCATGGGTAATTCAATTCGCTATTATGGCAAAGGAGGAATCATTGACTGGGGTATTGGCGATGAGATCGGCGGAACACCATTCCGTGATATGTCAGATCCGAATCTTTATCAGAATCCTGATTGCTACAATGGCACTTACTGGAATGCACCAAATGAAGTACACAATAACAGCGGCGTGTTGAACTTCTGGTATTACCTGTTGGCCACAGGCGGTTCAGGAACCAATGATTTGGGGAATGCTTACAGCGTCACCGGCATCACCATAGCCAAAGCAGAACAGATTTGTTACCGGATGAATGCAGTTTATTTATTCCCTTCAGCAACTTATGCAGATGCACGCCAGTGGGCAATTCAGGCTGCCATTGATTTGTATGGACCTTGTACACCAGAGGTAGAAGCAACTGCTGATGCATGGCATGCAGTAGGAGTAGGGAATGCATTTACACCGGGAGTAACAAGTGACTTCAGTGCTCCTGTGGTTACTTTTTGCAGTATTCCTGCAACAGTAAGTTTTGCGAACCTGAGTTCAAATGCAGGATCTTTTGTTTGGGACTTCGGTGACGGCGATACCAGTCATGCTTCTGCACCAAATCATATTTATACTACCTATGGTAATTTCACCGTCAGCCTGATTGCCGATGGCGGAACATGCGGAATTGATACACTGATTCAAACACAATACATCAGTATTGACACGATCAATCCTTGCATTCTTTCATTACCAACCAATGGAACTGCAAGTACGCAGACAGGATGTGCAGGCCAGTTGTATGACAGTGGCGGTCCAACAGGCGACTACACAGATGGCACTGATGCAAGGGTGACTATATCACCTGCAGGAGCATCAACGCTGACATTGACTTTTACTTCTTTCAGCTTTGAACAGGGGTATGACTATCTTTATGTTTATGACGGACCAACCACTGCAAGTCCGCTTATCGGACAATATTCAGGTACTGCACTTCCAAATGGAGGTATCATTACTTCCACCGGAGGTTCTATTACCATTCGCCAGACTTCCGATCAGGGCGTTACCTCATCCGGCTTTGCACTCACATGGCAATGTGCTTTGTCTAATGTTGCTCCAACTGCAAACTTTAATGCAAGCACAACCAATACTTGTTCCGGTGTTGTGCTGTTCAATGATCTTAGCATCAACGGCCCGACATCATGGAGCTGGGATTTCGGTGATGGCGGAACTTCTACACAGCAAAATCCTGCACATACCTATACAACGAGCGGACAATACACAGTCACGTTGATTGCAACAAATGCCAATGGCAGCGATACACATATTCTAACCAACTATATAACTGTGAGTTTGCCTGTTGCACCTGCAGGTACCGGCGCTACTGCTTGTCAGGGATCTTCAGCTGCACTGAATGCAACCGGTGCTTCCGTTCTTACATGGTTCGCCGCTCCAAATGGCGGCGTTGCACTTGGTACTGGATCAACGTTCAATACACCTGCGCTGGCAGCAACAACTGATTATTATGTAGAGTCACAGATTTTCCCGGCAGCAGGCTTCAACACGCCACATGACAATACACAGGGAGGTGGCGGCTATTATCAGGGTGGTGTTTACCGTGATCTGATCTTTGATTGCACAGCTACTACCACATTGGTTTCAGTAAAAGTTTATGCTACCGCTGCTGTATCCAAAACCATTACGCTGATTCAAAACGGAAATACGATTCAAACGACTACGGTTAATATTCCTGCAGGCAGCAGCCGTGTCACATTGAATTGGACGCTTCCCGTTGGAATAAATCTTGAACTGGGATGCGCAAATGGAAATGATCTTTACAGAACCAATTCAGGTGCAACAATGCCTTATACATTAGGTTCTGTAACAATTACCGGAACCAATGCCGGTTCTGCAGGTTTCTATTACTTCTTTTATGACTGGGAATTGCAGGATGCGCCTTGCATCAGCCCGCGTACAGCCGTTACAGCTACAATGACTCCGGGACCCGGTGCATCTTACACGCAGAGTACTCTCGCAAACATTGTAAACTTTACGGATAACTCAACCGGCAGCCCGGTTGCATATTCATGGGATTTTGGTGATGGTGGTACATCTACCCAGCAGAACCCAACGCATACTTATGGAAACACCGGCCCTTATGTGGTTTGCCTCACGGTAACCAATGCTGCAGGTTGTTCTAATACATATTGTCAGACCATCAACATCATCACATTAGGTATCGCTGATGCCGCATCTTCCGCTGCCATCTCAGTTTATCCGAATCCGGTAAAAGACATGCTTGTCATCAAATTCAATGAATCATCGTCTCAAAAGAAATGGACATTGAAATTGACCGATGTTGTTGGAAAAGTGATCGCTGAAAAAACTTCCGTCATGAAGGAGATGCTTGAGTGGAATCTCTCTGCAATTGCACCAGGATCATACTTGATTTCCATGCAATCAGATGAGGAAAAAATTGTGAGAAGAATCGTTCGTCAGTAACAAAACTTAAATTAGAAAAGTCCTTCATTAGAAATAATGGAGGATTTTTTTTGTCCTGTTTTTTCAGCCAGCCTTCAGAATTTCAGAAATTCATATATGTTCCCGTCAGATGACCAATGTCATTCATGAAAAAGGCCTTTCTGTTATTCAGCATAAAAAATGTTTCTTACTTTCGTTCTCATTAATTTAACATCCTAACCATGAAACTACTTTACGCCAAAAGAATTTCCATCCTAATGCTCTGCCTAAGCTATACGCTGGCATCACGAGCGCAACTCACCGTTGACAGTACTTTTTCTCCTGCGCTGTTGGTGCAGACACTGCTTGGTGCAGGTATCTCTGCCTCAAATATTACTTATACCGGAGATACCGTTCATGCCTCCGGATTCTTCAGCGAACCAGGTGGCGCTTTTGGTGTTACATCAGGAATCATGCTTACATCCGGAACTGTAAGCAATGCCCCGGGTCCGAATAACAATGATTTTGCAGGATTTGACAACCTCCTGCCGGGGGATGCATTGCTTGATCTTTACACGACTACTACCTTGGGTACCAATGATGCCTGTGTCCTCGAATTTGATTTCACTTCAATTTCTGATTCTGTTGAATTCAACTATGTATTCGGCTCAGAAGAATACAATGAGTTTGTATTCCAGGGATTCAATGACGTTTTTGGTTTCTTTATCAGCGGTCCGGGTATTGTTGGTCAGCAGAATATTGCATTGGTTCCGGGAACCACTACACCATGTTCCATTGACAGTATCAATAACGGTTATACCTTCACGGGACAGGCTTCAACAGGGCCTTGCATGAATTGCCAGTACTATGTGGACAATTTTCAGGGAACGGTACTGCAGTATGATGGATACACAACTGTGCTTACTGCCCGTGCCGGCGTTATTCCTTGCGAAACATACCATATCAAACTTGCGATTGAAGATGTTTCAGACGGCGTTTATGACTCAGGAGTTTTCCTTCAAGGCGGAAGTTTTAAATCATCAGGCATTTTCCAGGTAACTTATAACGGTGGAGATGCTCCGGGCACGCTTCCATTATGCCCCGGAACATGCGCAACACTTACTGCTCCTTTCATGTACAGTTACAACTGGAATACAGGAGATACAACACAAACTATTTTGGCATGCACACAAGGGGTTTATTATGTCTCCACAACCAATGGCAATTGTACAGCGACATCTTCCTCTGTAAATGTTGTTCCGGTTGCCGGACCTCCTGCGGTTACCATCAGCAATGCATTTCATGTAATGAGTTCTTCAGTTACGGATACCAGCTACACTTACCAGTGGTATCTTGGTGGTCTTCCGTTTCCCGGAGCCACATCTCCTTCTCTTGCACTGAGTGTTAGCGGATGTTATCACCTTTTGATTACGGATGCCAATGGATGCACTTCAATCAGCGATACCATCTGTGATCAGAATGTCGGCATAGTAGAATACCTCGCTGGACATTTTACTTTAACACCAAATCCTTCTCAGGGAATATTTTTAATAGAAGCGCCTGCAGAAATTGGTTCAGGAGATATCATTATCACAGATATCTCCGGAAAGCTGGTTTTCAGCGACCGCTGGACTGAAAATACCAAGAGTAAAAAAGTGGAAGTCTCCAACCTGAGCAAGGGAACATATTTCCTGCAATTGAAAACCGAACGCTCGATTCATACGAAGCGCCTGGTGATCCAATAATTAAAAAGAAGACTGACCGAGAAGCCGCATGTCATACGATGTGCGGCGCTTCTATACTATCTCCACATCACAATAATAAAACAGATAATTGCTTGCATCAGCAGGAAAGCCCCGTTGTTAAGTAACCAGAGAGACTGGCGCTGCCGCGCAAAAATAACCGACCAGCTGCTGAAAGTCAGTCCGAATCCGGCCCACAAAGCAAATGCAACCTTCAGTGCAGACAACCGGCTTTGAATATCAAGCCTGTCGGCGATCAGGTACACAACAATCACATTGATCATCGTTATGAAAAACCATTTAGGTAACTGACGAAGAGGTTCCGGTTTCAGGTCTTCATCAGTCATACCTGTGTATTCCTTCATCAACTCCGTCCAGCGATTGCCGAATACCAACGGATGGTACCAGATGAAACCGGCAACCATGGCTGCTGCTGTCGCAACAAAAATGTGTAGGAGGTCGTTGGCAATACTCATAGGAATTGTATTAGTATGATTAGTCCTTTTCAGTTAATGCAACATCTTACTTTAGTACGCTTATTCTTTTTACAAAATTATTCGTCGAAGTAGTGGCCTTCAATGTATAAAGTCCTGCTGCAAATCGGGCTGATGGAATGGTGACTTTTTCATTTGCAACAGCGAGAGATGCATTTTCATAAACCACTTTCCCGTCCATGCTGATCAGTGTTACTGCAACCGATTCATCTTTGATTCCCGGCATCCTCACATTGATATCAGCTATTGAAGGATTCGGGTAAACGTTGATTGAAGAAGAAGCCGGACTGCTTTGAGGAACATTGACTGCAATTGTTTTGTCGAGAACGAACAAACCGTATTGCATATCAGAACCCAGCAGCACTCCGCTTGGAAGATCAGTATAGGCTCCCCATGCTCCTTCATAGGCATTCGGATAACTGGTTCCGTTTTGAGGATGTGAATCGAAATATCCGGTGTTCACAGGCGTTTGCGGATTGCTTACATCATACACCCATACGCCGTCACTATAAGCTGCCAGGTAAAGGAAATCACCAAGAACATATGGATTGTGCGGTGTATCGCCCACGTTTGTAACGAATGTTGAAAGCACACTTGGGTTGGCAATGTCTGTGATGTCAATAACCTGTACTGGCTGACCTGCCGGGACCTCCTCGCAGAGATACAGTGTTGTGTGGTCCTTTGAAATAAAGCTACTATGGTTGTAATTATTGGAATTACCCGGCAATGCACCCAGCTGAATGAACTGGTTGTTCTGCTCATCATATTTGAAAATGAACAAACCCTGATAACCACAGGAAGCAAAAATGGTATCATGGATCACAAACATGTCATGAACGGAACTGATGTTTGGAAAATCCTGGTTAAGCGCCCGAAGCAGTGTTGGAGTTTCAGGATTTGCAAGTGAGTAAACAGCCATCGGATAAAAGTTGCCATTCTTTCTTGAAACACTGGCAACATACCAGCGGTCACCGTCGATATATTGTGTGTGCGAATGCACAAAGATCGTGGTATCGTCATAAACCATATGAATGGAATCGGGGAGATACTTCATATCCACGATCTGCAGACTGTTGGTTGGGGAACCACCATCATCACTTATGATATAAAGATAATTCTCATACGATTTATACTCATGCCAGATGCAGTCATTCTGACGGTGGGGGATGTATGTTTTTTGAACGGGATTAGTAGGGTCGGTAATGTCTACGAAATACGTACCGGCAGTAGAACCGATAATTCCGTATTCATTTCCCAGTGAATCCGCATAACCCCAGCAGCCCTGGTAGCGGATGCCATAAACAGATTCCGGCTGCACAGCAGGATCATCAAATATTCCGAGAAGGTTTACATTTTGGTGGGCAAACTGCGCAAAGGCAAAATTGATTGTTGACAATAAAAACAGGAGTGCAAAAATTTTTCTCATGGGAATAAGTTTGAATCGACGAATGACGAAAGTAGTGAATTCCTTTAAAACATATATGGCTATTTTGTTTTTCAAAAATATACATTCCCCCGTAACGTTTCCCACTAATCCACAGTATAGATTGGATTGAAATGAAACGCCCAATTGCCATCTTTCTTTTTCTCCTGTTTTCCGCTGCTGTTCATGCGCAGTGGCTGGAAGGTATAGGTGAATCATTCCGCAAAAAGCCGAAATTCTTTTTCAATTTTACCCAGTACAATTCTTTCATTAACCGCGAAACTGCCAATGTTTCAGGTATCCGCGCAGGATTGGAATTCAATGAAAAAGCCCGCGTTGCAATCGGCTATAGCTGGCTCTATTCTGATATTGTGGATAAGATAGACGTTTCCAAAAACGACGTTTCCTACCAAACCAATGGCCAGCTGAAATTCAATTATGTCAATACTTCTTTTGAATATGAGGTTTACAGCGATTACCCATGGCATATATCAATTCCCCTCGTGGTCGGGGCCGGAGGGGCGCATTACGAATACGTAGACCGGTTTTCAAAGGAAAGGACAAAGACATCCAATTCAACAGTTGTTTTATTCGAACCATCCGTCAACGTGCAATACAACATCATTGACTGGGTTGGTATTTCAGGTGGATTGGGTTACCGCGTTGCATTGAATGCTTCCAAAGAGTTTAAAAAGAACCTTAATTCCCCGATTTATGTCATCCAGCTCAAATTTTTCTTCGATGAGATCTACAAAGAGCTCTTTCCCAATGGCCTGAAACGCAAGCCGAAAAACTAGCCTTTCTTGATTTTCTTTTCATCAGTGATTAGATGGCGAATAATTTTACTTTTGCCACCCCAATGACTTAGTCACCTAGTTACTATCTCTCTTAATCACCTCATCACCATCTAACCATGAACATCCACGAATACCAAGGCAAATCAATCCTCAAAAGTTTCGGAGTAGCAATCCAGGAAGGCATCGTTGCCGAATCTCCTGAAGTTGCAGTGAAAGCTGCCAAAGAACTACAACAGCAAACAGGTACCAATTGGTGGGTAGTGAAAGCACAGATCCATGCCGGTGGCAGGGGTAAAGGGGGAGGAGTAAAGCTGGCAAAATCACTCGACGAAGTGCTGGAAAAAGCAACCAACATCATTGGAATGCAATTGGTAACACCTCAAACAGGTCCTCAGGGAAAAAAAGTCAGCAAGGTCCTCATTGCACAGGACGTTTATTATCCCGGCGCATCTCCGACAAAAGAATTTTACATGAGCGTACTCCTGAACCGCTCAACCGGCAGAAACATCATCATGTATTCCACTGAAGGCGGAATGGATATTGAACATGTAGCTGAGACAACACCTGAGCGTATTTTTAAAGAAGAGATAGATCCAAAGGTTGGATTGCAGGGATTCCAGGCGCGCAAGATCGCCTTCAACCTTGGTTTGAGCGGAACAGCCATGAAAGAAATGGTGAAGTTCGTTACAGCACTTTATAAGGCCTATGACACCATTGATGCTTCTCTTTTTGAGATCAATCCTGTTCTGAAAACAAGCGATGATAAAATCCTTGCTGTTGATGCAAAAGTGAATTTTGATGACAATGCGCTTTTCCGCCATCCTGATTTTGCTGCAATGCGAGATGTGTTGGAAGAAGATCCGACAGAACTCGAAGCCAGTCAGCACGATCTGAATTATGTGAAGCTCGATGGAAATGTTGGCTGCATGGTAAATGGTGCCGGCCTTGCAATGGCTACCATGGACATCATCAAACTTGCAGGTGGTGAACCGGCTAACTTCCTTGATGTAGGCGGCACGGCAAATGCGGCACGCGTTGAACAGGCATTCCGTATTATTCTCAAAGATGCAAATGTGAAAGCGATCCTTGTGAATATTTTCGGCGGTATCGTTCGCTGCGACCGCGTTGCACAGGGTATTGTAGATGCTTACAAAAACATCGGCAGTATTCCTGTTCCTATTATTGTACGCCTGCAGGGAACCAATGCAGTAGAGGCAAAGAAGATCATTGATGCCTCAGGACTCAAAGTCTTTTCAGCAATCCAGTTGAAAGAAGCAGCCGACCTTGTTCAGGAAGTTTTGAAGAAAAAATAATATTGGCAGTTGTCACAAAACCACCGTGGCTGTTCTCTGTGAACCTCAGTGAATCTCCGTGGTTAATTTTCTTGACTGCTTTGCTTCTTTCAGCAAATCTTAGTGTTTCAGAAAAATCCTAAAACGGCAAATCGTCCGTCGCTTCACTTTGCTTGAAAGTCTGCTCCGGGATCTCATCGTAATGCTTGTCACTAGCAGTAACAGCATTTCCTTTCTCGATCTTCCATGCTTCAAGCGAATTAAAATATTTCACTTCGCCTTTCGGACTGGTCCATTCCCTTCCGCGAAGGTTAAATGAAACGGTCATTTCATCTCCCGGATTGATATTGTCGATCAATGAACACTTGTCCTGTGTCAGCTGAAATGTAATGTGCTGCGGATATTGTGTTGAATCATCCGTTAATACAAATTCCCGTTTGCGAAAACGATCGCTTACCGCTTGTGCTTCTCCTTTGAGTTTTAGTTTTCCTTTTACCTGTAATGACATATTGTTTAATTTAGATTGCAAAATTACTTTTTGATTTTTAAAGATACCATACCTCAATCAACTTTATCCTAATATATGCGGTATAACATTATCAGGATTTTAAATCAACCCCTGCTGCCCCAACTTTCGATATTCGAATTTCGAAATTCATTATTTGATATTCGAATTTCGTTATTTTTTTTTATTGATTTGTTTTTCCTTTCACAAAATCCATCGCCGCCTCGGCCAGCATTGTCCATTCCATCTCATGTGCCGGCTTCACCTGAACCCAATCCATCATGGGGCGATTGAGTCCTGATGGATCGAATAACCTGGAGCCTTTCAATGCAAATGCAGTCTTGTGCGACTCAGCATTTAACCTGAATACCATATCGCCGTTGTAATAACAAACAAATGCTCTACCGTTAAATTTCAGGCATGGCTTGCCAAATAACTTGCTGATTTCAGCCTGGTGAATTGCTGTGAACGACTGACCAATTGCATTGTACTTTTCTTCTGACATTTTTATTATTTAATACTATAACTACTTATCCTAATCACCCCATCACTTAGTCACTTAGTCACCTAGTCACCTAGTCACCTATTTAAACTAACCAATCAACCTCTCAACTCCTCAATTCGCCTTCTTCCTGTTAAAATCCCCTGCCTGTACAATTGAGATCTTTTCCGGCTTCAGCCATTTTTTCATTGCTGCATTTACCTGATCAACAGATAGCGCCGCAATTTTTTTCTCCAGGTCTTCATTCCATTTCATGGTACGGTTGAGAAATAAAATGTTGGAGAGTTTTCCTGCAAGCGAACCATCCTGGGCGCGGTTTACATTCTGCCCTTGCAGGTAACCACTGATTGCATTCTTCAGTTCTTCAGCAGTGAAACCATCCTTCACCACTTTGTTGAGTTCTTCTTTATAGGCAGCAATGAGCCTGTCAGAATTATCCGGATTGTAAATTGCATATGAGCCAAAAGCGCCGGATTTGTCCAGCGGATCTGCCTGCAGCCAGCTTCCAACGCCATAGCTAATTCCTTCCTTCTGACGGATACGTGTTGCCAGACGTGAATTCAGGAACCCTCCGCCAATGATATAGTTGCCCATAATGAGGGCAGGATAATCCGGATCGTCATCACGCAGCTCCAGGTTGTAACCTGCCATCATCATGGCATTGGCTTTGTCTGGCGTGTTAAACTTGTCTGATTTGGCTTCGATATCCCAGTATGGATCTACTGCATGCTCGTATTTATTTGGTGCACGCCACATTTCCAGCATGTTTTTTAATTCTGTTGTAACGGCTGCATCATCAAAATCACCAACTACTCCAACAGTTGCATTTTCGCTTTGGTAAAAGTCTGCATAGAATTTACTGACTTCCTCAAGCGTAACTGCTTTTACAGCTGCAGCTTCCTCATCAAATGACATGGTATACCGGTAATCACTTTTATCGAACCGGTTCATCATCCTGCTGAATAAAGTACCTGCAATGGCCTGCGGTTCACTCTTGTTTTGTTCAATACCGGCCAATTCTTCCTGCTTCATCTTCTCAAATTCTTCGGCGGGGAAAACAGGTTGATGCAAAATTTCAGTGACCAGTTGCATCACAGGGATCAGTTTGTCTTTTACAGTTTCAATAGAGACTGAAACGGATTGTCCGCCTCCGCCAATGCTAACCTTAGCTTTCAGTTTATCCCATTCATCGTTGATCTGTTTGCGTGAATGGTTTTTTGTGCCCTTGTCAAGCATACCTGCTGTGAAGGAAGAGATCGTTCCTTTGTTCTGCAGGGTGCTTTGCGTTCCGATGCGCAATGTGATATTCACGTTCACAGAACTTCCGCGGGTTGATTTTTTAAGCAGTGAATATTTTGTTCCACCCTTTAAAACAGCGCTTACAGTCCGGCTGTCAATATTTGCCGGAGAAGGATCAAATGCTTCAGCAGCTGCCATTACGGCTTTTCCTTTGTAGTCTTTCACCAATGCATTCACATCAGGATTTGCAGGAATCACTGCGCGGTCAGGTGTTGCATCTGGAATAAATGTACCTGTTGTCCTGTTGGATGCTTTATAGTACAACTTAGCAACGCGATTCACATCTTCAGCAGTGACTTTCTCAACGTTGTCACGATAAAGGAAAACCAGGCGCCAGTCACCCATGGCAATGAACTCGCTCAAAGTCAAACCTACCCTGTCGCTTTTATTGAACATCAGTTCCACATCAGTAAGTAGTTTTGTTTTTGCACGGTCCAACTCTTCAGCAGTAACCGGTTGAAATTTCAGACTGTCAAGCACATTCAGCATTGCCCGTTTTGCTTCTTCCAGAGATTTGTCTTTTAGCACATCTGCTGAGTAATAGGCATATCCTGCATCATGCAAGGCCTGTGCATATCCATAGGTGCTGGATGCTTTCTTGGTCTCGACAAGTGCTTTGTAAAGCCTTCCGGATGGTTCATCTGTAAGAATTTCATTCAACACATCAATGGCTGCATAATCGGCATGCACACCATTGGGAATGTGATAGCCGCAGGCAAATACCTGCACATCACCAACCCTGCGAAGTTCCACGCTGCGTTCTCCGTCCTGCACCGGCTCAATCGTATAAGGATGTTGTAGTTCACGTGTTGGCTTTGGAATGGATCCGAAATATTCATTCACCAGAGCAAGGGTTTTTGCTTCGTCAACCTTACCGGCAATAGTGAGTACCGCATTGTCAGGCTGATAATATTTACGATAGAATGCCTGCAGGTTTTCTATCGGAACTTTTTCAATGTCTTCCTTTGAACCGATGGTGGATTTTCCATAGTTATGCCAGAGGTAAGCCGTAGACCAGATCCTTTCATTCAAAACTCCTCCGGGGTCATTTTCTCCGCGCTCAAATTCATTGCGCACTACGCTGAATTCCGTTTCCAGGTCTTTCTTGGCAATAAAAGAATTGACCATGCGGTCGCTTTCCAGGTCCAGCGCCCATTTCAGGTTCTCATCGGATGCTGAGAACGTTTCGAAATAATTTGTGCGGTCATACCAGGTAGAACCATTCGGCCTTGCGCCATGTGAAGAAAGTTCCTCCGGAACATTGGGATGTTTGGTAGATCCCTTAAATGCCATGTGTTCCAGCAAGTGCGCCATGCCTGTTTCTCCATATCCTTCCATCCGTGAACCTACAAGGTAGGTGATGTTCACAGTCATGGTTGCCTTGGATGGGTCAGGAAAGATCAGGACACGTAATCCGTTCGCAAGTGTGTACTCGGTAATGCCTTCAACGGAAGTTACTTTCACCGGTGCCGGAGCGGATTTTTTTTCCGGCTGAGAAAATGCTGTTGCAACTGCAAACAGCATTACATAAAACAAGAGTTGCTTTTTCATTGAGTAAGTATTGAGTTTGTGGTTAGATAAAAGAAATCATTCAGGGATTACCATCCCAGGCGAAGTTTCACACCGGCATGAATGGAAGGGCGGATATAGAATTTCATGTCATCATTATCAGAAACATATGTTTTATCTTCCGTATAGGTTTTCGACTTGCCGGTATAATTATTATGTACAGCCACATCAAACCTGTTACTGAAAATTCCCCTTAACCCGATGCCGTAATAAATCTCAATGGCAAAAGTTTTACCCATCGGAAAAATGTTTCCCATGGTAACTTCAAAACCAA
>JAPLDB010000003.1 GCA_026391975.1 Bacteroidota bacterium
GATAGAAGATAGAAGATAGAAGATAGAATATTCCATTTCGAAATTCGATAACCACGGTTTGTGAAAATCAGAAATAAAAAAGAAAAAAGACATTGGATAAAAAGGCATTAAAGATCCTCGATCGTTACATCATCCGGAAATTCCTCGGCACATTCTTCTTTTCGCTGGCGTTGATCATTTCCATTGCCATCATTTTTGATATTTCTGAAAAGATGGATGATTTTCTTGAACGCAAGGCTCCATTCAGCGCAATACTATTTGACTACTACCTTAATTTCATACCGTACTTCGCCAATTTATTTTCACCACTCTTTGTTTTCATCTCTGTAATATTTTTTACAGCACGGCTGGCCGCTAATACTGAGATTGTTGCCATCCTCGGCAGCGGCGTGAGTTTCCGAAGACTGCTCCGCCCGTACTTCATTGCTGCAACGGTTCTCGCATTGCTGTCTTTCTACTTCAATGGATGGGTAATCCCGCATTCCAACAAAGTGAAGCTTGAATTCGAAAATACATATATCAAAAATCCGGTACGCTTTGAAGACAGAAATATCCATCGTCAGATCGCTCCGGGAAACTTTATCTACCTCGAAAGCTACAACAATATGGAGAATACCGGCTTCCGGTTTTCACTTGAAAAAATCGAAAACGGAAAACGGACGATGTTCCTCAACAGTGAACGTATTCAGTGGGACAGCACCTCGCAAAAATGGCGCATCACCAATTATTACATCAGGCATATCAATGGGATGAAAGAAACAGTTCAATCGGGACAACAACTGGATACCACATTGAGCATGCATCCCTCAAACTTCAGGCGAAGGATCAATATCATTGATGCCATGGATACGCCGGCCCTTAATAAATTCATTGCCGAAGAAGAGATGGAAGGCAGCGCCAACGTGAGTGCTTATCTTGTTGAGAAATACAGGCGGGTCTCCATTCCCGTTGCCACTTTTATTCTGACGTTGATTGGCGTTTCATTGTCTAGTAAAAAAGTCAGAGGAGGCATTGGTGTTCAGCTTGGTTTTGGAATCGCACTGAGCTTTACTTATATCTTATTTATGCAAGTCAGCAATACATTTGCGATCAATAATATAATGCCGCCATTCATTGCTGTCTGGTTGCCGAATATTGTTTTCTCTATTATTGCAATCGGTCTATTGAGGAATGCACCGAAGTAATTGAAAGCTCTTCTCTTTATTCGGAGCCGAATCAATTACTCCCAAAATTAATGATTCGCAATCCCGATAGCTATCGGGACGTTTTGTTTCGTTATTCGAACAACAATAAAAAATCCCGGCCTGCTTTCTTGCCTGCCGGGACTCTTATCACATAAAATATTATTACATAACCTAATTCATTTTGTAAGGCACGACCAGCATAAACTCCGGTATGCGTGCGTAAAATTGCTTTTTGTCTATCAACCTTTCGAGTAAATATGTTCCATACATTTTACCGATCTCAGAATCAAGGTTGCATCCTGAAATATACTGATATGACTCACCCGTTGCAATTACAGGCTGTTCGCCGATCACTCCTTCGCCTTCCACCTCGCGATTCGTTGCACTGCTGTCAAGAATGAACCAGTGGCGCCTTTTCAGCTGTACTGAATAATCACTGTTATTTGTTATTGTAATCCTGTACGCGAAAACATGTTGGTTGTACAAAGGATTACTCTGATCAGGTCTGTAAAAAGTTTCAACGCTGATTTTGACTCCTGATGTTACCTGCGTAATCATAAATTTTAAGTTTTTGATTGACCAAATATATATACAGAATCCTCAAATCTATAAATATTTTGACCAACAGCCTGTATTGATTTGTGAACAGGCCCTGCAATCCGCCAACGGCAAAAAAATGTTGGCGAATAATTGCAATTTACCCCCTTCTAATCAGCTTTCTCAAGGGCTTCAAACACCTGTTCCCACTCTTTATTCGTCGTTTCAAGCTGCGAGGCCACATTGTTAAATGCTGCCAGCGTTTCTGCAAATAGCTTTTGGTCTCCATAAACAGATGGCAAAGAGAGCTTTTGTTCTCCCTCTGCTTTTTTCTGCTTTAATGTTTCAATCTTTTCCTCCAGCTGCTTCAGTTTTTGGTCTAGCTTTTTCTTTTCTTTTGCCTTTCCTTCGTCTACCGGAGTCTTCTGTTGTTTTACCTGAACCGGTGCCGGTGCCGCCTTTTCCTTTTTTATCTCCTTGCTTTTATTGGCCTGATTGGTGCGCCAGTATTCATATTCTGAATATGTGCCCGGATATTCTTTGATCTGCCCTCCTTCAATCCACCAGATCTTATTGGCGATCTCAGAAATGAAAAACCGATCGTGAGAAACTGTAATAAACGTACCCTCAAATTCCTGAAGTACCCTGATGAGTACGTTCACAGATAACATGTCAAGGTGATTCGTCGGCTCATCAAGGATCAAAAAATTCGCCCTCGACAAAACAAGCTTGCCAAGTGCAACCCTTGCCTTCTCGCCCCCGGATAAAACCTTCACAGGTTTGAATGCATCTTCTCCACCGAATAAAAATGCGCCCGCTACTGAACGCACATAATTCTCTGTCTGTTTTGTATCTGCTTCCTGCAACTCCTGAATAATGGTGTTGTTCATATTCAGGCCCTCCAGCTGATGCTGGGCGTAGAATGATTTTTTCAGGTTGTATCCGTCTTCGATCTTTCCGTCAAATGATTCAGAACCGTTGATCATTCTCAGCAACGTAGATTTCCCTTTTCCGTTGGCGCCGATCAGGGCGATCTTGTCACCACGATTGATCATTGCTTCCGCATTGTGAAAAATATTCAGCGTATCATAACTCTTATCCTTGATATGAATCGTCTCGATCACTTTCCCCGGCTGTGATTCCGGCATGAGGCGGATGCTGACTTCAGCATTGGTGCTGCTCACTTCTTCCACCCGCTCAAGTTTGTCAAGCTTTTTGATCCTCGATTGTGCCATCTTCGCCTTGCTTGCTTTTGCGCGAAAACGGTCAATCAGTTTTTGCTGTTCTTTAATATATTGCTGCTGGTTCTCAAACTGCGATTGCTGTAGTTCATTTCGTAATTCCTTTTCACCCATGTAGAATGTGTAATTGCCGGGGTAAATGGTGATCTGCTCATTGGCAACCTCCACGATCCTGTCGACGATGTTGTCAAGAAAATATCTGTCATGGGAAACAAGGATCACAGTTCCTGTATATTCACGCAGGTAACCTTCAATCCATTGAATACTCGGTAAGTCAAGGTGATTGGTCGGCTCATCGAGCATTAATACATCAGGCTTTTGCAACATGATCTTTGCAAGCATCACGCGCATGCGCCATCCGCCGGAAAATTCGCTGTATGGCCGGTAAAGATCCTTTGTACTGAATCCCAAACCTTCCAGCATCGCTTCTGCTTTCTGCTGTATAGTATAGCCATCGGCGTGATCAAACAAAGTTTGTTTATCATGAAGCAGATGAAGTAATTCTTCCGAATGATCGTGCTTCAACTTTTCAAGAATCTCTTCAATCTCCAGGTGGAGTTTCAATACAGATTCAAACGCTCCCATTGCAACATCGAGGATGTTTTCACTACTGGAAAAAGAAAGGAGATCCTGGTTCAGAAATCCAATCGAAAGGTCGCGGAGCTTTGTATATGTACCTGAATCAATTTTATATTCACCACTGATGATACGCAGCAAGGTTGATTTTCCGGTGCCATTTGCACCGATCAGTCCTATTTTTTCCCCGGGATTGATTTGCCACGAAGCCTCATGAAACAGATAGCGTCCGCCGAATCCGAAATCGAAATTATGTAATGTGATCATTTATGTTCAAAGTGTAGAAACCGGGTGCAAGGTAAATTTATTCGCGGTAAAGCTCTCCGGCTCCGTTCAAATAAGACTCAACAACCGGACTTCCTGAATAATAAACATTTCCCCTGTCTTCAATATTGACCTTCATCCACGTTGTTGGGCTGACATGAATATCCCCGGTGCCGCGGTGATCAACAAGAACCGAATCGCTGACCATTTCCTTCCCATAGATATATCCAAAACTTCCTCCGAATGTATATAGGAACCGGGAATGGCCGGAAAGGTAGATATCCCCACCGCCAATCATCTGACGTGCATAGACTTGCACAACATCCAGGTTGAGGTGTATATCAGCACTGTTGTTTTCATACACGTCAATAAATTCACCCTTCAGCACATTGCCGCAATTGATCTCTTCAGAGCCATAGTGTTCGATCAGGGAAATATTCTTCAGGTGGACCCTTGCATGCACTTCAATGTCGTAACTGCGCACCCAGTTACAAGTGTTGTCATTGGTTATTTTAAGGATGCCGTCGCTGACTTCTGTCCGAACCAGGTCGATCAGGTTGCTGCCTGCCTCTACTTCCACGTAATTGATGGTATCCTGGTATAAAGTGACGATTACATTCTTTCTTACCTCCAGACTGCTGAAATCATTTAACGACCTTTTCTCAGATACAACAGATCCTGTACTCTTAATGCAATCGCACATATTCTCTTCCTCACATCCTTGCAATACGAGCAAGCCTGCTAAAAAAAACAATGGTATACTTCTTAATTTCATTGCCAAATTGCTATCTTGTATGCCCCCTTCTGACTTCTGTCCCGATAGCTATCGGGATGTGACTTATCACTTGTAAGTGCCTGAAAAAAGTTGACAAAAAATCAACTTAATTATGGGTAAAAATAAGATAGAAATTCGACAACGACGAATTTTCAGTACAGATTTAAAAAAGCAGATTATCAAGGACATAGAAAGGGGTAAAATGAGCGTTA
>JAPLDB010000086.1 GCA_026391975.1 Bacteroidota bacterium
ATCAATATGTATATCCAACAACTATACACCAACTGCCTCGCCGAAGCAGCCTATTACATTGAAAGCAACGGCGAAGCGGCCATCATTGACCCAATCCGTGAAACAGAACCATACATGGCTCTTGCAAAGCAACGCGGTGCAAAAATTAAATACATTTTCGAAACGCATTTTCATGCTGATTTTCTGAGCGGTCACATTGATCTTGCCAACAAAACAGGCGCTGAAATTGTCTATGGCCCTCTGGCTGAAACAAATTATAAAGTCCGTAATGTTAAAGACAATGAAGAGTTGAAAGTGGGTGACCTGACGATCCGTGCCCTGCACACACCTGGTCATACACCTGAATCCACGTGTTTTCTGTTGCTTGATGAAAGCTATCAGGAGTATTGCATATTTACAGGTGACACGCTTTTTGTTGGTGATGTTGGCAGGCCTGATCTGCTGGATGGAAAAATGTCGAAGGAAGAATTGGCGGGAATGATGTACGATTCCCTGAATAATAAAATTAAGAATCTACCTGATGAGGTAATTGTTTACCCTGCTCACGGTCCCGGTTCATCCTGTGGAAAAAACCTTGGCCCTGAAAAGCAAAGTACCATTGGCACAGAAAAGCAGTCAAATTATGCGATGCGTGATATGTCAAAAGCGGAATTCATAAAAGTACTGACAGATGGTTTGCTTCCTCCTCCAGCTTATTTCTTCAGCGATGCCATGATCAACAAACAAGGCTACACGGCCATTGATGCTGTAATGAAGAAAAATATGCGGACTCTTTCTGTGGCTGAATTTGAGAATGAAGTTGCCCGTGGTGCTGTCATAATCGACACCCGCAACCCCGAAGTTTTTGAAAAAGGTTTTATTCAGGGATCTGTCAATATCGGACTCAACGGCATGTTTGCCATTTGGGCAGGAACAATAATGGACATCAGCATTCCAATAGTTTTGGTTTGTGATCCCGGAAAAGAAGAAGAAGCAGTGTCTCGCCTTGCACGCGTGGGTTATGAAAAAGTGCATGGATTCCTCAGTGGTGGTTTTGAATCCTGGATGAAAGAAGGGAAACCGGTTGATGTAATCAATTCCATCGATGCGCATGAGTTTGCCAAGCGGGTGAATGCCGGAGGAAAAGTTTTAGACGTGAGAAAAATTTCAGAGGCAGAAGCGGGTTATGTAAAAGATGCAACTGTTATTCCACTTGCTGAACTTCAGGAAAATCTGGAATCGTTAAATACAGAAACTCCTATCATGGTTCATTGTGCCGGAGGCTACCGCAGCATGGTAGCAGCATCTCTGCTTAAACGGAATGGCTACAACAACATTATAAATGTGCATGGCGGCTGGGGAAAAATCAAAACTACCGACGTGCCGGTTGCTACTGGCGCTCCATCAAATTTAATTACTGACTGAATCTAACAATTTAGAATCCATTACCTCACCGAATTACAAATAATTCATACGAAAATACTAATTACCAATATGCCTCAATTAACAATCGTTTTATTCTTAATTGGTATTTTCGTCTCGCCTTAGGCGCGATTCCTACTTCGACGAGATAACTTGTTATTATGTCCCTTGAGCTTCTCTTCTTTTCTGCCGGTTGGTGCGAGCCCTGTAAATGGGCAGAACCCATCGTAAATGAAGTGATCGAAAATGCTGCCGGCAAGATTTCGCTCAACAAGATTGACATTGATGCAAATGCTGCAATGGCCAAACAACACCACATCATGAGTGTCCCTACCCTGGTACTTTTTAAAGAAGGTAAAGAGGTATGGAGGATGAAAGGATTTGATACTGCTTCGAATCTTCAAAAGATTTTTGCAAACATCATCTGACAGTCATTCTAAAAAACCGGACTGGCAATCTCTACCGCTGAATAACCATACTTCCATCCTGCACCCTTTCTTCTGTTTGAAAGTGGTAGTGGTAGACACCTTCACTAAGGTCTGTAGCGTTCAGCTTAATAATATGGTCTCCGCCAATGCGGAATTCATTCACTAGTTCAAGGGTAAGTTTTCCACGTGCATCAAAAACCTGAAGCAATACTTTTTGCTTTTTTGACAATGAAAAAATGAAACTTGCTGAATTGCTTAGTGGATTGGGATAAACATAGATGGGCGAGCTTTGCTTTGGAAGCTCATTGATCCCTACAGAGGCATCGAGCACCTGAATGCTGTCGCATACAGTACAGTTATTTACGTCAGTTACACAAACAACATAAGTACCCTGGAGCAGATTCGAAATCAATGATGTTGTTTGTGGCGGAATGGTATTCCACAAATATGAATAAGGACTATTGCCGCCGTTCACCACTGCAGAAGCCCATCCATCAGGACATCCTGCACAACTTGCATCTGCATGTGCTATTGATAAGACTACAGGAGAAGCCGGCTGGGTAATGGTGAATGACTGGCTAATCGCACAGTTATTGGCATCAGTTACCTGCACATTGCAACTCAACGCGCACAATCCACTCAGCGCAGAAGATGTTGATGTATCGCACCACTGATAAGCATAAGCGCCTGCCCCCCCCGTAGCACTTGTAATAGCTGCTCCATCACAGCCACCGAAACAGGATACATTTGTTGTCTGGAGATTTAAAGCGAGTGAGTCCGGCTCAGTAATGGTCACATTGATTGTGGATATGCAATTGTTTCCATCATTTACTGTGAGCAGGTAATTCCCCGCCTGAAGATTGGCTGCAGATGCTGAGTTGCCACCGGAAGGACTCCAGCTATAGTTGAATGGAGGAGTTCCTCCTGAAATTATCACTGATGCGCTACCCGTAGAATCTCCATGACAAAGAATATTGGTGCTTGATTGTAATGTAAGTGTTGGTGCACCGGAATTATTAACTGCAACATTGGCAGTTTGAGTGCACTGATTGGAATCAGTTACTGCGACAGAATAATTTCCTGCAGGAAGGTTTGTTGCTGTTGATGCAATTCCCCCTACTGGCGACCATACATATGTATAAGGAGGTGTTCCTCCGCTCGGTGTGCATGTAGCAGTTCCATTTGATGAACCACAAGATGTCGGTGATGAAGAGGTAAACACCGTGAGCGCCGGAGGCTCGGTGATATTGATGTTCACTATTTGATCACATAAATTAGCATCAGTTACCGTAACACTATAATTTCCCGCAGTAAGATTTGATGCACCGCCTGAATTACCACCGGTAGGTAACCATGCATAAGAATAAGGTGGTGTTCCTCCACTTGCAGTTACTGATGCACTTCCGTTGTTGTTGCCATTGCACAATACATTTGTAAACGAACTTGTCGTCACCGCAAGAGAAGTGGGTTCTGTTATAAATATAGAATCCGACTTCGCACAACCATTTGCATCAGTGGTTGTAACGACGAAAGTATCTGCACAAACATTACTGATTGAAGCGTTAGTAAATCCACCCGGTTGCCACAGGTATGTGAAAGGGGCAGTTCCGGATATAGGTGTTACGCCGGCTGATCCTGAACAGACACCGTTGCAATTCAATCCCGTCGAACTGACAGTGGTAGTAACGTTAGAAGTTCCGCCTACCAAAGCGCTTCGCAGTACGGCACATCCCCCCGAATCTGTAATTGTTACGGAATAATTCCCGGGACACAGATCAAAAATACTGTCGGCTGTCAGGCCGTTGTTCCATAGATAGGAGAATGGACCAACGCCACCGCCCACATGTGCTGCTGCAGTACCGTTGCATTGTCCACAGTTGGATTGGGTGGTAGTAGCGGAAGAAGTAAAGCTTACAGGCGAATTGATAATAACAGTATCGGTCTGCATACATCCAACCGCATCGGTGGTTGTAAGTACATACATGCCGACACAAAGAGAAGTAAGCGTGTCAGCTTCTCCCCCATTATCCCAGGAATAAGTAATTGGATAATTGCTGGAAGCATTTGCAATTGCCACACCGTCACAATTCACCGAACATGAAGCATTCTGAGAGGAAACCGCGAGGTTACAATTACAATTGCCCGGTATATTGGCATCAAGCCATTGCATTCGTCTTGCGAGCCACTGCTTCAGGTTTGCTATTTCGCCGGCATAGGTAGCAGGATATGGTGGAACATTCGGCCAGACATATACTCCAAGTATTGGCCAGACGGTAAAGTTCCATGCCTGCGATTCATTCAGGTAACCGGCAACGGAATCGATTACACTATTCAGGTGGGTTATACTCAGGGGGCCTTGCCGTAAGAAATTCCATCTGCATCTTAACTCATTTGTAAAATTGCTGTCTGTCATCATCTTCTCCCACCAGAAAGGGATTTGAAATCCGTCCCCGGTGCATGGGAACTGGTACGCCCAATTCAAAGTATCATCTCCACTGCAATAATTCGCATTTCCATACGCGATATCAAAATCCCACACAGGTCCTGCCTTCAGTGTTTTTTCCTGATCCTTATACAGAAAGGAACTGAGGCGATAACCATCAACATTCTTGCTGACTTCATTGGAGATAAAAAAATCAGCAAATGAACCATTGCCGATATATTGCGCATATCCAAGCGTACTGTCCATGTAATTGGGTCCGTTCAATGCACTTTCGAAGCTATCTACATATGATTGGATATATGATTGTTGCTGTGGAGTAATACTGTCAGCTGACGGCTCTTCATACTGGTAAAAAATCGTTTGACCGTTTGGGTGATTTGCTGGAGGATATGGAGATGTCCATCCAATTCCACCGCCAGCTCCCGTTGTCTTATCAATTTTAATAATATATCCACCTGAAATTCCCGGATATGCATTTTCATTGTTGTGGAGGTGATTAATGTTCACCCTGTTGTCATCCCGTTTGATACTCTCCATCAAAATGTAAATACCCCAATACTGACCATTGAGAATAACATCTACAAATTTGCAATGAGGAGCCCAGTGACCATATTCATTCTGAAGCTGATAGGTCAGGAAATTATGAAGAAATGATTTGTCAGTATAATTTGCACTGAGCACCCAATCATGCTCGGCAGGCATGCCAAGAAGAGACACATCCTTTTTAAGGGAGGTGTTTGCAGAGTCCCGTGTTTCAAAGCCAAATGATTTTTTGGGAAAACCCTGGGAGCTTGAGCCGCGTATTTCAATAGCAATTTTACCATTGTAACCGTTGGATGAATCATTAATGTGATTTCTGTTACCATAGCCATTGTCAATCAATCCCATATCACATATTATTTTCGGACTATCTGATATGGTTTGTCCATTTGTATTGATGATTAAAATAGGTAGGTTTGATTCTGTAATATTAAAAGGAGCGGGAGGATTTGAACCGAAGTTGATACTCCAGTTCACTACTGAGCCGGTACTTGTATTTATTGCATCATCTATGACACGAAGCTGCCATGTACCATTTCCGTTTTGCCCGTTGTTCAATCGCCAGATGTCGCCTTCAGGAATATAGGATGCGGTGAATGGTGCAGAGCCGCTGGTGACCGGCACAGGAGCATCGTACCTGAATATTGTATTGGTATAATTATCTCCTGAACTTCCGTTGTCTGTCGTCAGTTCAATCATGGATCCATCAGGGGAAGCAATGAAACAATCAATGTCACGGTCTGAGGTGTGGGTAATGTTGATTGTCACCGAAACAAGTCCAAAATTATTATCAAGGTTTGCAGGAGACAATCCACTTACGGTAATATCGAAACGCGAGGTATCAACGACCTGGGTAATGGAACCGCCAGTACCGGAGTATGTTTGGCTGAAAAGAGAAGCAGGCAATTGAAGACAAAAGAAAAATAATAATAAATTTCTAAGATGTCTGTAAATAAAAAGCAACGAACTTTGTTGAACCATTTGGTTTCGGGGAAGAGAATAAATTGTGGTAGAGATGTTTAACTTTTCAGAATAAAAAAAGTTGGGGTTGGAAAAAAATTTGATGCGGGAAAATCTTATATAAAATGTAACCTTAAACAAGGTTCACCATTATCTGGTTTTTCTCAACTTTATCTCCTTTTTTGACAAGAATTTTTTTTACTTCACCATCAGAGGCAGCCTTCAGGATATTCTCCATTTTCATGGCCTCAAGAACGATCAAAGCGTCTCCTTTTTGAATTTTTTGCCCGGGTTGCACCATGACATTTAATACCAGTCCGGGCATTGGTGCTTTCACATCACCGGCCTGCTTTGCATTGGCAGCATCAAGACCCAGGTCGTGAAGGAGCTCATCGTATTTATCTTTTACGGTTACATGGTAAACCGACTGATTGATTTTCACGGAAATCTTTTTTTCCACTGCATTGACCTCCACAATTTCGCCCAAAAAAGACTGATTATTTCTGAGGATATGAAATTTACCCTTTCTGATCTCAATGATGTCAGCATCAAAAAGTTTTCCATTAATGGTTTTTTCCTTAAGGGTCGACTCTACGCGAAATTCCTTACCGTCAATGATGGCTTTGTGCATAAGGCAAAGATAAGCATCCGGGCCGGTTCTGTGAAGTCAGCACCAAATTTTCCTCCTGTTAAGCGACGCTCCGTTTTTTGAATAGCAAATTCAGTCGTAATGGGTTTTGTTTCCCTGTTACTTTCACAAAAAATCATGTAGGTTTGTATCAATGAAAAAAATACTCCCACTCTGTTTCTGTTTTATTATTCAATTCAGTTTTGCCCAGCATCCACCGGCTATTTATTTTCATCTGGTTTCTATTGCTGATTCACTGCATCGGGAAAAAAATTTCAAAGAAGCTGCGTCAACATACAACGCCGCCTTTGATGCTTACAAAGGAAAAGGCTTTGTGAATGACCGTTACAAAGCTGCCTGCACCTATGCGCGGATCGGGAATATTGATTCTGCGTATTACAATCTGTTTCGCATCGCCGATAAAGGCGGATGGAGTGAGTACGATTTCCTGATCAGCGATTCCGACTTATATGTTCTGCATTCAGATGCACGATGGAATACACTCGTTAACAAAGTAAGAAAAAACAAGGCAGAAGTTGAATCACACCTTAACAAACCACTGGCTCAGGAGCTTGAGCAAATTTTTGATAATGATCAGAAATACCGTTTGCTCGTCGATAGTGCAGAGAAAGTTTTAGCAAAAAATCCGGCGCGGATGGACTCTCTCAGGAATGTCATCCGGGTTCATGATGCGAAAAACCTGGGTAGGGTCATGGAACTGCTGGACAAACACGGATGGCTTGGCACCGATGATGTAGGTAGAAAAGGGAATCAGGCCTTGTATCTGGTTATTCTACATGCAGAACCTGCCACAAGAAAGAAATATTTACCCATGATGCGAGACGCAAATGAAAGAGGAAAGGCCGCATCCAGTGAACTTGCCCTTCTTGAGGACCGTGTATTGCTCGATGAGGGCAAAAACCAACGGTATGGCAGCCAGCTAAAATTCAATTCTGAGAATGGCACCTATGAACTCTATCCAATTGATGACCCTGCCGGCGTTAACGAAAGAAGACAAGAGATGGGGCTTGGCCCTTTGGAGGACTACTTAAGGCAGTGGGGCATCCAATACAATGCAAAAAACGACTAAATTGGCTTAAAAAAGAGGTTTGAAAAATATTTTCACTTGCATGCAACTTTTAGGGGGTCTTAAGGCACTTACAGTAGAATTTAAGTAAAACTTTGAATTGAATTATTGATAAGTTGAAATTTAAGTTTTTTTATTAACGCTTTTCTCGCAGGTGAATCATTTTTAAGAATTAGTGCCGTAAGCATGCCTTGTCTTACGGCACTTTTTATTTGTTCAAAACTCAACAACTAAAGATATTTCATTACCCCATCGATCCCGATAGCTATCGGGAACGAATCAAAGCTCACGAAAATACGAATTAAGGATAGCCTGATTCTACTTTCCAATTTTAAAATATTTCAAGAGCCGTGCAACTTTTAAGCAGGCAAGTGGCACTTACTGATACCCTAATAAATCTTTTCGTTCTATTAATTCCAATTTTTCGAACCGGTGCCGTGAGTTTGCCTTGACTTACAGCACCGGTTTTTAATTGTGCGAATAACGAAACGTACGAATTTTCGAAACGTTAATCAAGTACCCAATTACTCATTCGCAAATTCGTAAATTCGCAGACTTTCGCTTTTCGCACAATAACAATGAAGCATAAAAAAAATTCCTCATTCAATGCAGCCAAGCGATTACAACGCAAACTCGCCCTGCAGGCCGGTTTTTATGACGGGCGGTTTAAGGAAAAGGTGGTGAAGGATAAGAAGAAGGAGTATAAACGAAAGCTGGGGCGTAAGAAAATTGATTTAATGAATGAGGAATAAGATTTTAGCTCTTCCTGCCTATATTGAACATAAACCCTCCGCTCTAAATCTATCCGGTACAAAAACTAGACTAATTTACGAAAAGCTAACCTGAGTACAGATTTACTCATTTGCAAATACGTATATTCGTAAATTCGAATCGATTCGTTATTCGTACCATGAAAAAACTATTCCTACTTGATGCCATGGCGCTTATCTACCGTGCCTATTTTGCATTTAGTCAAAATCACCGCATCAACAGCAAAGGGCAAAACACCTCTGCAATTTTTGGATTCACAACTACTTTGCTGGAAGTGTTGAAAAAAGAACAACCTTCACACATTGCAGTGGTATTCGACACTGCAGCGCCAACATCGCGTCATGAAGAATTTGCAGATTACAAAGCAGGCCGGCAGGAAATTCCGGAAGACCTTGCGCTGGCAATTCCATATGTGCAAAAAGTTTGTGAAGCATTCAACATTCCTGTTCTTTCTTTGGATGGTTATGAAGCAGACGACATCATTGGCACGCTTGCAAAGAAAGCAGAGAAAGAAGGGTTCGATACTTACATGATGACTCCTGACAAGGATTATGGTCAGCTTGTAGACGATCACACTTTTATTTACAAACCGGCCCGTGCAGGGAATCCTCCTGAAGTAATGGGAGTGAAAGAAGTTTGTGAACGGTGGGAAATTGAAAGGGTAGATCAGGTAATCGATATTCTTGGATTGATGGGCGATGCAGTGGACAATATTCCCGGCATCAGAGGCGTTGGAGAAAAGACGGCCATCAAGTTCATCAAGGAGTTTGGGTCTGTGGAAAATCTATTGAAGAACACGGACAAGATCGCTGGCAAGATGCGCGAGAAAGTAGAGGCGGGAAAAGAAGATGCCATACAATCGAAACGGCTGGCAACAATTATCCTGGATGTTCCGATCAAAACCAAACTAAAGGAACTTGAAAAGCAAGAGTGGAATAAGGAAGCCTTAAAGGAATTATTTACGGAGCTTGAATTTCGGAGGTTGGGAGAACAGATAGGCCTCAACGGAAGCCCAAGCGGCCCATCCCCTTCCCTTCCCAAAGGGAAGGGAGAAAAAAAACAGCCTACAACCGGTACTCAAGGCAGTCTGTTTTTTACCAATGATGATGATGTAAAAGTATCTCATTCTATTGAAGAGGATTTGGCTGTTCAGGTCCTCCCCTTCGGGGAGGGTTTGGGAGAGGCCGGAGGGGCCACACACAAAACCATTGCTGATATTCCCCACAACTACATCATTGCTGACACGAAAGAAAAACGCAAATCACTTCTTGATCTACTCTCCAAACAAAAATCAGTCTGTTTTGATACGGAAACAACTGGTCTGGATGCACACACAGCGGAAGTAGTTGGTATGAGCTTTTCTATAAAAGTTCACGAAGGATACTGGGTGCCCGTTCCTGCTGATCAGAACGAAACAAAAAAGATTATTCAGGAATTCAAATCCGTTTTTGAAAATGAAAAAATTCAGAAAGTCGGACAGAATCTCAAGTACGACATGAGCGTACTCAGGAAATACGATGTAGAAGTGAAAGGGGAAATGTTTGACACGATGATCGCACATTTTCTTATTCAGCCTGATATGCGTCACAGCATGGATGTACTGGCAGAGACATACCTGAATTATTCTCCGGTAAAAATAGACACGCTCATAGGTAAAAAAGAACGCGGGAAAGAGCAAGGGAGCATGCGCGATGCTCCTGCTGATCTCATTGCAGAGTATGCTGCAGAAGATGCTGATGTCACATTGCAACTGCATAACATTTTTGCACCGCAACTGAAAAAAGCTGGCGTACAGAAACTATTTGATGATGTTGAAATGCCGCTTGTTCCTGTCCTCACAGATATGGAAGACGAAGGGATTAACGTTGATGTGGACGCATTGCACGAACTTTCAAAAGTGCTGGAGAAAGATATTGCAATTACAGAAAAAGAAATCCAGAAGATGGCCGGAGCCGAGTTCAATGTTTCTTCTCCAAAACAGGTTGGCGAAGTACTTTTTGAGAAAATGAA
This sequence comes from Bacteroidota bacterium, assembly GCA_026391975.1. Classification (GTDB taxonomy): domain Bacteria; phylum Bacteroidota; class Bacteroidia; order AKYH767-A; family 2013-40CM-41-45; genus JAPLDB01. The sequence goes on from JAPLDB010000086.1 coordinate 10,269, forward strand.
AATCGTTGAGAAGCCCGTAAAAACAAAAACCGGACAATATTCAACTGCTGAAGATGTGCTGAGCAAAATCGAAAGCAAGCATCCCATCATTAAAAAAATTCTTGACTACCGTGAGCTTGTCAAACTGAAAAGCACTTATGTAGATACGTTGCCTGAAATGGTAAACCCGCGCACTGGCAGAATTCACACCAGCTACAACCAGGTGGTTGCTGTAACCGGAAGATTGAGCAGCGACAATCCCAATCTTCAAAACATTCCCATCAGGACTGAACGTGGCAGAGAAATCCGCAAAGCATTTATTCCGCGCAGCAGCAAATACATTTTACTCAGTGCCGACTATTCACAGATCGAACTGCGCATCATTGCCGAACTCAGTGGCGATGCAGGAATGATCGAAGCATTTAAAAGCGGGGAAGACATTCATGCTGCAACTGCATCAAAGGTTTATAATGTTGCTTTGAAAGATGTAACCGGCGACATGCGACGCAATGCCAAGATGGTGAACTTCGGAATCATCTATGGTATTTCAGCTTTTGGTCTGGCGGACAGGCTGAATATTTCGCGCACCGAAGCCAAAGGCATCATCGAAAATTATTTCATGCAGTATCCACAAGTAAAAGAATACATGGACGACAGCATTGAGACTGCGCGCACCAAAGGCTATGTAGAAACCGTTTTGGGCCGCAGGCGTTACCTCCGCGACATCAACAGCGCCAACCAGACCGTTCGCGGGTTTGCCGAACGCAACGCCATCAACGCACCCATCCAGGGCAGTGCGGCAGACATGATCAAGATTGCCATGATCAACATCCATCATGCTTTAAAAAAGAAAAAATTACAATCAAAAATGCTGCTGCAGGTACATGATGAGTTGGTGTTTGATGTTTTTAAACCGGAGCTGGAAGAAGTGAAGGAGCTCGTACTCGATAAAATGAAAACGGCATTGCCGCTGAAAGTGCCGGTGGAAGTTGGAGTGGGGATGGGGAAGAATTGGTTGGAAGCGCATTGAGGAATTTCGGAATTCTGATTTTTAATTTCGGATTGAGCAGCCGTTGGGATAAATTTTTGATTACTATCTTTGAGTTTCAAATTTTATCAAATGAAAATAATTTTACTCTTTGTTTTACTGATTACTACTCTTGGTTCTAAAGGGCAGATACTTTTTAGCAAAATTATTGGAGATACAATTGATCGTGTAGGCGTTGCAAAAACAATCAGTACGTCTGATGGTGGATTTCTTCTTTGTGGAAGTATTCAAAATTCTCCTTTAAGGC
>JAPLDB010000151.1 GCA_026391975.1 Bacteroidota bacterium
ACCTATTGTTGACTTTTCAGTGGCAACATATACCTTGTTACCTAGAATATCACTCAATTGAATTTTCACGTTTTCATTCCTTACATTGCTGATAGAAACGCTGAGCATATTGTGCGCCGGATTAGGATAAACTGAAAACTCATTTCCTGTTGAATGAGATACCAGCGGTGCATTGCACTGAATAAAGGAAACATTGATCAGGTCTGAATTCTGACAACCATTGGCATCAGTAATAACCACGCCATAAGCACCGTCAGCAGTCACATCCAGTGTCTGGCCTGTGCTGTTATCGCTCCATAAATAAGAAGTCATTCCTGCACCTGCATCAAGTGTAACGGTAGTTCCATTACATGCCACAGAGTCAGCACCCAGCTCAACTGCCGGAGCAGCATGTGCAAAACCGATATTGATATTAACGATCGCAGCACAGCCGAGGTAGTCAGTAACAGTTACAACATATGTTCCCGGAGATAAACCGGAAGCTGAGGTACCAGTGCCGCCCACAGGGCTCCATGAGTATGTGTAAGGTGCTTGTCCGCCGGTAGCAGTAACAGTAGCAGATCCATCATCTCCATTTTCGCAAGTTGCATCTGTATGGGTTTCAGTTACGGTAACTCCGGTAGAACTTACATTTACGCTTGCAGTTGCAATACAACCATTTGCATCCATTACATCAACAGTATAAGTTCCTGTACCGATGTTGCTGATGGTAGCTGTTGTTCCGCTGTTAGACCATGAATAAGAATAACCACCCGCGCCGCCGGTTGCAACAACAGTCGCTGAACCATTTGTAAGAAGACATGAAGCAGGGGCAGAAGAAGTAGTCAATACGATTGGATCTGCCTCTGTAAGAGTAACACAAATATTGGAAGTACACTGGTTTCCGTCAACTACATCTACGCAATATATTCCGCCTGCAAGGTTTGAAGCAGAAGCGCCTGTGCTTACGTTCGGAGTCCATGAATAAGTATATGCACCTGAACCTCCGGTAGCATTCAATGATATGCTTCCATCAAGAGCTCCGTTACAACCTACATTGGTATGTGTTTCTGTTACAATAATTGCAGTAGGTTCGCTGATGTTGATAACGACTTGAGTAGAACATGTTCCATTGGAGATATCAACAACATAACTTCCGCCTGACAGTCCGGTAGCTGATGCACCTGAACTCACATTCGGTGTCCATACGAAAATTTCATTTCCGGTAGCACCTGTAAGGGTTACAGTTGCTGTTCCGTTGGCAGCACCATTACATGTTACATCAGTATGTGTTTCAACTGCAGACAATGATCCGCTGCTACCTATTGTAACAGGGGTCAGGGTGCGGCAATTGTGTGCGTCGCGTACGGTTACAGAATAGTTTCCTCCGGGAGCTGTTACGGATGTTCCTGTAGAGGGAGGTACTGTATTGGTGTAGTAAGTATATCCCGGTGTGCCGCCAACAGTTGTAATGTCAAAACTTCCCGGTGTTCCGCAACTTGCATCAACCAGATTTGATATGGTTGTTTGCAAAGCAGTTGGTTGTGTCACGACAACTGTTTGTAATGCCTGACAACCATTTGAATCAACCACATAAACATTATAGGTTCCTGCGCCAAGTCCGGTTACAGTCTGACCAACAAGTTGTCCCGGATTCCATAAATACTGAAAAGGAGCACTGCCACCTACTACGTTACATGTAACGCTTCCGTTATGACTTCCATTGCATGTTGCAGGAGTACTGCTGGCTGTAGCTGTAAGCGAGCCAAGAGTGATTGAGTAGGAGTAAACCTGTGCGCCTGTAGCAGGGCAATTATCGTCCCTGATCGTAACAGCAAAGGTATATGGCTGTGTACGTGCATCTGATGGCTGTGTAGCCCAGCAGAAAGTGCCTGTTGGATGGCCTGCAGCATCAGTAACGAATGTTCCTGCAGGGATACCATTATTCCATTGCATTGTCAGGATCTGACCTGCATCAAGATCATCAGAGAAAAGATCAAAGCAGATGTTTGAACCTGCACAGGCAACCATTGAATAATCTGTAGTGCCGTTGATTCCACTCACTGTAGGGAGGTTATTCGCACATGGAACTGTATAGATCTGAATGTCGCGCATTACCGTTCCGATGAGGACGCCATTTCTGTATTCCTGAATAAGCACAGCGATAACACCAATTTCCTGAGCTGTTGCATTAAAGGTGATATCTCCTGTAACAGGGTCAATAGAAACCGCAGGGCTTGAACTCAGCGGATTGGAAACTGAATAACCCGGCATATAAGTAACATCTACATTCGCATCAGTACGTGGCGTAATGAATGAATAAACCAGTGAATCTCCGTCGGCATCAAGTGCACCATTGTTAAATACAAAGGGCTGACCGATACAAACAAAAACAATTGGGTCTACACTGAACTGTGGGGAGCAATTGTCAACAGTTGAATTATCAAGGTGTGCATCAATATAAAGATAAGTACCACCCGGATTTTGAAGGGTTGTGATAGCAGCATTTCTTGCCTGTACCTGTGTACCGATAGTCCAGTCTGCACACTGTGCAGGGAAAGCAAACGTAGCTTCATATTCCCATTTCTGAATGCCGGGTTCTGTTCCGCCCTGACAGGTACTGAAAGTGCCTGTACATGGATGGGTTATTTCCTGACCGGTACCCTGAATAGGATTCAATGTCAGTGTGTAACTCTGTCCGCAGGATACAGAAGTAATTTGTACATCGATAAAAGTAGGAGCAGGAATACCGATACAATCTCTGTATAAGGTAAAACTGATCGTGTAGTTGTTACCAACCGTGTGACAGTAAGTAAGATTACCGCCGGCAGCATGACTGGCAAAGGAACGTTGAGTTCCCATAGTTAAAGCCAATGCAGCAATGAAGAATAGTTTTAGAAATTGCGCCTGGCGACTGAATAAATTGTAATTTGATTTCATAGAAAATAGATTAAGTTAATTATAATAGGACAGAATAGATTTTAATATCAATTCGCAACAGGGAGTTTGACGCACCTGTGCGAGGATCATAAGTAAACACAATAAGATTCATTAAAGAAAAATTTTAATAACTAAATAAACACTGTTTCAGGACACAATAATACAAAACTATATCAGGATGTCAAAAGATCTATGTAAAAATAAGAGAAGCTCTTTTTATTGCTTAATTTTCTGAAAGCGCTTTGACATTACTTGGTAAAACGCGCTCTTTTCTTGGTAAAGAAGGAATCCCCTGGAATTCAATGCGTATGTTATCCATTACTTTTACCCCTAAAAGGCCTGCCGCATTGGATCCATTCAGCGCCAGTTCGAGGAAACCCTTTTCATTGAAAAGACAGACAGGCTCGCCTGTTTCTGCATCAGCGTAATGACGCATCACTTTTTTGAACTTACAAATGTGGTTTCGAAGGATAATGGAAAAATTACGGGTACCGACAATTTCATTGAAAACAGACTCAGAAATATTTGAAATAATATTCTGAAAAGAATCGATATAGACAATTGATCCCCGGATAGAGTCCTGGTCAAAAGAAGGAGTGGAATTGTTGACACGGATCATATCTTCTGCCTGTTTGCAGAATGATTCAGCAGGAATTCCTTTTGCAAGCGTTGAAATAATTTCAATTATTCTGTCATTGATATCAGCTTGCGGCGCATGAACATCAATACCGGTATTGTAAATTTTAAAATCACGATCATCAAGTGTCAGAGAAAAAATTCCGTTATCATATCCTAAGAAAAAATGATCACCAGAGGAGATCAGCAGGTACCCGGCAGATTTTTGCCGCGTCTCATTTCCATTTACTCCAATATAATGAATGGTGCCTGCAGGAAATTTCTCAAAACAGTTTTTCAGGATGAATGATGCCTGCAGGATGTCGAAATGGTTCACCTCATTGGAAATATCGATCACATGAACCTCAGGGCAATGCGTTGCAAGCATGCCTTTAAAGGATGCCAGGTAATAATCCTTGTTTCCCCAGTCAGTGGTGAGTGTAACTATTGGCATAAAACAAAAACAAGCTCCGGATGTTGATAACTCTGTTTTCTCTTAATGTCAAAAGTAAGTATTATTAAATAGGTTTGAAACATTCTAACGCACAACTTCTACAAGTGCCCTGTCAATAAAGCATCCTGGGGAGTTCTAAAAAAATAAACTCATTGAGCGAAGTAATTATTCCCATAGACACCTTCAACCCCGTCGAGTTTTTTGGTATCAACGACAGCAACCTTGAAGTGATAAGAAGAAATTTTCCCGAACTTAAACTGGTAGCAAGAGGAAGCGAAATAAAGGTGATTGGTGATGAAAAAAGCATCCACCTTTTCAGCGAAAAAATTAACCGGCTCATCCAGCATTACCAGAAATTCGGAAGCCTGACTGCAGATAACGTGGAGCATTTCCTGTCTGACAAAGGGAAAGAAACCAATGGTAATGGAATTCCTCCTACAGACGTGCTGGTATTCGGTCAGAACGGGATCATGGTGCGGGCCAAGACTGCCAACCAGAAAAAAATGGTGGAGAGCAGCGAGAAGAATGACATCCTGTTTGCCATCGGCCCTGCGGGAACAGGCAAAACATATACGGCTGTTGCACTGGCTGTACGTGCATTAAAGAACCGTGAAATAAAAAGAATCGTTCTTACCCGGCCGGCAGTAGAGGCAGGGGAGAACCTGGGCTTTCTTCCCGGTGACCTGAAAGAAAAAATTGATCCGTATCTCCGCCCTTTATATGATGCCTTGTTCGACATGATACAGGGAGAAAAGGTAAAGACCTATCTTGAAAGTGGCATCATTGAAGTCGCTCCGCTTGCCTTTATGCGCGGCAGAACCCTCGACAATGCATTTGTCATCCTCGATGAAGCACAAAATGCAACAGAGAGCCAGCTGAAAATGTTTTTAACCCGCATGGGACCTTCAGCTAAATTTATTGTGACCGGTGACATCACCCAGATTGACCTTCCGAAAAACCAACCCTCAGGTCTCGTTCAGGCCATCCGTATTTTGTCTTCTGTAAAAGGGATAGATTTTATTTACCTCAATGAACAAGATGTGGTGAGGCATAAACTGGTGAGGGAGATTATTGAGGCGTATAATAAATAGGTATTGCTCCCCTACTGGTTTAAGGAAGACTCTTCAGCAGTAAATGAAATTCATAATTTATTTCAACGGAATAATTACACACAACGAAGTTAAATGTCAAGCACAATACTAATGTTCGTCTTGAGTATTTGCATTTGATCCTTCGTTAACCTGCCCAATTTTTTTATCAACCTTTTATTGTCTATGGCGCGAACCTGATCAACAAGAACGTCGCTGGGTTTGTCCAGTTGCCTTTTTTGCAGATGCACTCTTAATAGTTGAATTTCATTATTGACTTTCGAAGTTACCGGACATATCAGCGTTGACGGATGGATCCCGTTAAGCAGGTTAGTCTGTACAATAACGACAGGCCTTGTCTTGTCCGGCTCCGTACCTCTGGAAGGATTCAGGTCAGCCAGCCAGATGTCGTATTGCTTAATCTCCATCGGCTAACTTTTCAAACTCCCGCAAAATATCCATGGAATCTTCAGCAGTTAATTTTGACTCTTTGGTAAGTTGTTTTTTCAGAAGCCTTCTTTTATTGAAAAGATTGTAAATATTCACGGCTTCATTGATATAACGGTTCCTGGCAAGTTTCAATTGGGCGGTGATTTCTTCCGCTTCGTCAAAAATCTTATCGTCAAGTTTTAAGGACAGTGTTTTCATTGTAATGTCTTTCTGCGAAGGTATATATTATTAGTATATACTCCAAGTAAATTTAAGTGACTTACGAACTATTCGACGGGGTAACGGTAACTACCACGCCATCAGCCTGCGTATCACCGCCAGCACAGCACTGTCATCCGGAAAAATTACATTGTCGCCGCTTTGAAAAACTGTCTTATTTCCCTTTCGTAAAAATTTTACGTGCACCGGGCATCCGCAGGCACTGTAAATAAAAATAAATTCCTTTACTGTATTGTCTTTCCAGTAATCATTCACTGATGCCTTTGTTTCATTCAGCTTACAATTAAAAATGGTTGCCGGGTTTCCGCTTCCGTCAACAGTGTAATATTTATCTTTTTCGTTTTCGCGTTCGATGTAAATGTTCAATTGCTTCTGTGCGGCCACCTTTGTCCCGTCTTTCTTCGGATAAATTTTACAATTCCATAAAACTTTGCCGGTAGAGGAGAGGATCAATTGAGCACCCCCGGCTTTTTCAGAACTGATGTGCATTGAAATATGCATCCTTCCATCAGGCAATTTATTTCCATATGCATCAAGAATGGCAAATGTGCGTCCCTGGTTGTCGAAGGGTGAATATTTTCTTTCGATAAGGAAAAGCGCATCGGCAATTGTAAGGGCAGTGGGACCGAAGTTTTCTTCAACTGTTACCATTACTGATTCCTGGAGCATCATGGAATCAACTTTTGCGGGGTGACTTTGGGCAAAGGATGTATTGGTGCTGATGAAAAGGATTAAGGCAAATGAGCCTAAGAGGGTGATTTTCATGCGGCAAACTTAAATGATATGAATGAGGAATGAATTAAAAGTTGGGTGCTACAAAGGGAAATTTTAAAATAGCCACAAATTTCACGAATTGACACAAATGGTCATATGAAAAAAGCTCTGATTTTCCGACAAATCAATATTGAAGGCAGGTAGCCACTAAGCCACGAAGTCTCGAAGAAATCCCAGGCATAAGAAAATTTCAATTCTTATAAAGCAATTGAGATATTTCAGTGCAGGAAAGTGAGTCATGTCCCTGGTAACACATAGGTGAAATAGATTTCAGTTCGTTACTTTAGCGCCTCGAAAATCCCAAGATGCCGTTTTCAGTTAAAGAAGTAGATTTTTCAACAAGCCAATCAATCCCGGGTCTTGTGTCAGATTACCTGGCACAAAAGGATTCTATAAAGTCCTTTTATAACGGATTCCCGGACACATTAGGGTTTCGATCAGCAATTGAAACACGCATACTTTCGAAGGCTCAACGACAGGTATTGGTTGAAGTACTGGCAGAGCAAAACCCTGGAGCTGGAGGATTGGTGAATAGCAATATTGAGTCATTGCTTCATCAAAATACGTTCACTATCACAACCGGCCATCAGTTGAACCTGTTCACCGGACCATTATATTTTATTTATAAAATACTATCAGCCATTAAACTGGCACAATCACTCAACAAAGAATATCCGCAGAATCATTTCGTGCCTGTGTACTGGATGGCAAGTGAAGACCACGACCTTGAAGAAATTGACCATACCTATGTTTATGGGAAGCAGGTGAAGTGGAATATCATGGCAAAAGGTGCTGCAGGGAAAGTCAGATGCGAAGGTATGACTGAAGTGATAGCCGGTTTGAAGGCTATACTTGGCGAAAGCGAACAGGCGAAATCCATTGTGGAAATTATCACAGTTGCTTATGCAGAAACGAATTCCCTTTCAACTGCTACGAGGATTCTTGCCGGCAAACTTTTTAGTAAGTATGGCCTGATCATTCTCGATGCAGATGATTCCAGGCTGAAGAAATTATTTGGGCCTGTGATGAAAGAAGAACTGGTCAGTCAGGTTTCATTTCAAAAAGCCGGTGAAACGATCAAGGCACTGGAAAAAGATGGGTATGAGGTGCAGGTGCAGCCACGGGAAATCAATTTATTCTATCTCTCAGAAAATTCAAGGGAACGCATTGTAAATGAAAGCGGAGTTTACAAGGTACTTAATTCTGATAAAGAATGGAATGAAGCAGGGATACTGAAAGAACTTGATGAATATCCTGAACGATTCAGTCCGAATGTGGTATTGCGGCCGCTTTATCAGGAAGCGATTCTACCCAATATTGCCTATGTGGGCGGACCTGCAGAGATCGCCTATTGGTTCGAATACAAAGGGCTGTTTGATCATTTCAACATCCGGTTTCCACTGCTGATCCTGCGCAACTGTGCATTGCTGATCGATGAAGGTTCTGCTGAACGGATGAACAAGCTTCAGATTACTATTGAAGACTTGTTTAAAACTTATAATGATCTTGCACGTGAATTCATCAGCCGGAACAGTGATTCAATTTCTCTGAAAGCGGAAGTTTCAAAAATTAGTGAAACTTATGATTCAATGATCCAAAAAGTGGGCGCATTGGATGCAACACTTGCAAAAGCCACAGAGGCAGAGAAACAAAAGCAATTGAATGCATTGGGATTTTTAGAAGAAAAAATTACAAGGGCAAAAAAGAAAAAACATGAAATTTCATTGCAGCAGATCCAAAAACTGAAGGAAAAGTTTTTTCCGGACGGTTCTTTTCAGGAAAGGCAGGAAAATTTTATTCCATACTACCTGAAATACGGTGAGCCGTTCTTTGATTTGGTATTAGAATCATTTCATCCTGTTTCAACCAGATTCCTGGTTATTGCTGAATGAAAATTCATTATCCGGGGAATCAAATCTCAAGTATTTTTCTCCATGCTTTATGTCTTCATACGCTAGTGGCATAAATCAGGATAAGGCCACAAAGAGAAATCCCCGACTTGTCAAAGGCGAGTAGTTATTAAAATAATACGCCACAGATTCACAGATTTAATACAAGCACAATAAATACCATCTGTGATTTCTATGGCAATATTTTTTTCTAAGCAATCACAAATCGCAGGAACCAAAAATGTATTTTCGCACCATGCATGAATCCATCCTGATCATTGATTTTGGATCACAGTTTACACAACTGATAGCCCGAAGGGTAAGAGAGCTGAATGTATATTGCGAGATTCATCCATTCAACCATTTACCGGAGATCGGACCATCTGTAAAAGGAGTGATCCTGAGCGGAAGCCCTTCATCAGTCAGGGATTCAAATGCTCCGACAATTGACCTGTCGCTACTAAGAAAGAAATTTCCCGTTCTCGGTGTTTGTTATGGCGCCCAGTTGCTTGCATCATCCGGTGGGGGAGAGGTGATTCCTTCAAAAATACGTGAATATGGTAGGGCTAACCTGAAGACCATTGATTCAGGTTGTGACCTTCTGAAAAGTATAAAAGTTGATTCGACGGTGTGGATGAGCCATGCTGACACAATTGCTAAAGTCCCTGAAGATTTCGAAGTGGTGGCAAGTACAACAGATGTTCGCGTTGCTGCATTTCAGATCAGGAATGAAAAAACTTTTGGCATTCAGTTTCATCCGGAGGTAACCCATTCCGTTGACGGTAAAATGCTCTTTCAGAATTTTGTTATGGGGATTTGCGGATGTAAAGGGGACTGGACGCCGGCAGCATTTATTGAAGAGACCATCAGCACCCTGAAGTCACAGTTGAAAGACGACCAGGTTGTTTTGGGACTTTCGGGCGGAGTGGATTCTTCTGTTGCCGCTGTTTTACTTCACAAAGCGATCGGGAAAAATCTCCATTGCATATTTGTAGATAACGGTTTGCTTCGCAAGAATGAGTTTGATAAAGTACTTGATTCATACAAACATCTCGGCCTGAATGTAAAAGGAGTAGATGCGAAAAAAGAATTTTATGGGGCGCTGAAAGGGCTGAGTGACCCGGAGCAAAAAAGAAAAGCCATCGGTAAAACGTTCATTGATATTTTTGACCAGGAATCTCATCTCATTCAAAATGTAAAATGGCTGGCGCAGGGAACGATTTATCCTGATGTGATTGAATCTGTATCTGTAAACGGACCATCAGCGACCATCAAGTCGCATCACAATGTGGGCGGACTTCCCGACAAAATGAAACTTAAAATTGTTGAGCCGCTGAAATCATTATTCAAAGATGAAGTTAGGAATGTTGGCCGGCAACTTGGCATTGATGATGCGATCTTAGGCCGACATCCGTTTCCGGGGCCGGGTCTTGCTATCCGTATTCTTGGAGATATCACTGAAGAGAAGGTAAAAAAACTCCAGGATGCTGATGATATATTTATTGAATTGCTGAAAGAGAAAGACCAGTATAAAAATGTGTGGCAGGCCGGTGCAATATTGTTGCCTGTGCAAAGTGTAGGCGTGATGGGAGACGAGCGAACTTATGAAAATGTGATTTGTTTGCGCGCCGTTACATCTGTTGACGGTATGACTGCCGACTGGTGCCATTTGCCATATGAATTTCTCGCTGATGTTTCAAATCAGATCATCAGGCGGGTGAAAGGAGTGAACAGGGTTGTTTATGATATCAGCTCGAAGCCACCTGCTACCATTGAGTGGGAATAGTTATAGAAAATGAGAAAAGTAAAACTTGTACTGTTTTTAATATTTTCACTGTGTACGACATTGTCGTATGCGCAGCGAAATGATTTGAACCGGAAAGATACGACACAGGTACAATGGATAAAGGGCGTCAAATATTACCTGTATAAAGTTGAAAAAGGGGAAACTGTTTATTCTATTACCAAACGGTTTAACATTTCAGAGGAGGATTTAATGAAGAACAATCCTGATCTGAAAGACGGCTTAAAAAATAAAATGCAATTGCTGATCCCTGCGCCATCTGCATATAAAAAAGCAGACGTTGAGAAGAAACCGGAGGAAAAGAAAATTACAAGGAGAGAAATTAATGTAGGATTCATGCTGCCCGTCAACACCTGGAAATGCATGATCCCTGATTCTGTTTATGAAGACTCTAGCCATAAAGCATTTGATGAAGAATCCATTTCGCAACTTGAATTTTATGAAGGTGCAATGCACGCAGCTGATATGCAGGTTTCCGAAAATTTAAGGATCCACATCAGTCTTTATGATACAGAGAATGATTCTGCTCAGGTGAGCGTGTTGCTTAAGAATCCTGCCATGAAGGAACTTGATTTTATCATTGCTTCCGGAAACCAGGGTGTGCTGAAACGGCTGAATCAATTTTCACTTCAAAATAAAATCACTTTGTTGTCCCCTTCATTGAATTCATCTGAACTACTTAAGAATAATTCCATGGCATGGGCATTGTCGCCAAGCTCCGTTACACAATGTTATGAAGCAGGAAAACTCTGTTCAGGAAAATTCAAAGGATCCAATGCAATCGTTGTCAAATCCGGAACTTCAAAGGAAAATGACAGGGCCATTGCATTTATAAACGGATGGAATGACAATTCAGAAATGAAATGCCGGAGTATAGATTATTCAAAGGGTGAATTTAAATTTCTGCTTGCATCACTTGTAAAAGGAGCGAACAATGCGGTTTTTGTTCCTTCGTCGAATGAAGATTTTGTAAACTCCATTATTACAGGTCTGAACGACACAACAGACGTTTATCGGATAACAATGATCGGAATTCCAACCTGGCAATATTTCGGAAGCAATGA
>JAPLDB010000150.1 GCA_026391975.1 Bacteroidota bacterium
CCTATAGAAACAGAAATAAAAAAAATCAAGATCAGTTCTTTACGAGTTTCCTAACTATTGTTCCATGGTCAGTAATAATCCTGGCAAAATAAACGCCAATGGTAAGTGATGATCCATCAATAGAAATCGGGATTGAATTCCCTCTGCCCTTCTGAATAATAATCATTTCACCTAACATATTGTAGACTTCAACTTGATCAATAGAGTGTCCTGAGTCTGAAATAACAAATGAGTGGCCCGAAGGGTTGGGATAAATTGAGAGTGTAGAAAAATTGTTTTCAGAAATTGCAGTTGTCGGAGTATAGCATACTTTCAGTTTGGGATGAATATTTGCATCGGCTGCGTCACTTGAGCCAAATATGAGACTATTATAATAATTAACTTCATTAATTTCAGAAATCATAAAACCAAAAGATGTAGATGGATTTTGCACTGATGCCTGAACAATAGCCTTGATATCCAGGGTATAGTCCTGTGAAGAAGAAGTGCTTTGCGGAATAATCACTTCATCCTGTGTAGTAGTTGCAGGTTGGTTATTCCATGTGACGGTATTTTCGTCCCAGGTTTGTGTGATGCGCCTCAGGTACCCGGCATTATCAGTTCCATAAGTTGGCTGGCCTACAATTCCATTTACGGCATTGTTGTTCGCATAAAGGAAAAGAAATGCAGAATCAATATTTGCAGTGGAAGGTATTGCAGATAAATCAAATTGAATCAAACTCCTGCCATTGCAAAGTACACTCTGGCATGTCCAGGTAATTCCTTCATAGTCAATAAGAGTTCCATAATTTGCTGTTGGCACCTGTGTAGTAACACTGGCATCCTTCCCGTCGGCTGCATTTGGTTGTACTTCGAAACAGATCATGCCGCCGGGAGCAGTATAAGTAACAACTAAGGCGGGTGCCAGAGATGTATCCGGAATATCACTTGAACAAAAAATCAGGCTGTTATAATAATTTACTTCATTGATCTCAGAGATCATAAAACCATCCTGTGATGTAGAAGTACTTTGGGGAATAAGGACCTGATTAACGGTTGTAGTGGCAGGTTGATTATTCCACGTAACAGTGTTCTCATTCCAGCTTTGTGTAATCCGCCGGAGGTATCCGGCATTATCATTACCATATGTAGGCTGACCAACTATTCCATTTGGTGCATTGTTATTGGCATAGAGATAAAGTGTTGCGGAATTAATGACGGAACCTGCAGGAATAAAGCTCAAGTCATACTCAAATCATGCTTCTGCCATTACAAAGTATGCTCTGACAAGTCCATGTGATTCCTTCAAAGTCTACAAGGTTTCCATAATTTGCTGTAGGAACCTGGGTTGTTACTGATGCATCTTTTCCGGCTCCCGCAACCGGCTTCAAAGTAACCGTTACCTGAGCGAATAAGTCAGAAATGCAAAAACAAACGATAAGACTAAGGAGTAATTCTTTTTTCATTTTGGGGGATTTATTAAACAAATATAGAATTTATTTTTTCCTATAAACCATAAAAAAGAACTGGGTGAAATATTTCAATGGAAATAGTCTTGAAAAGTGGTAATTCAGCCTGTTAAATACCGGATATCCGGGAATTTTGTGCAGAAAATACCATTGAAACAGATTCGCTCCTGAAGCCGTGACCAAAGACAACTTTGGGTCTTTAAATAATTTCAAAGCCCTGTATGAAGGATAACTCAGGTGATCGCGCAACTCACCATCAATTGGTTTGCGCTGTACCTTGTGTGAAAGCCAGGTAAGCAAATAAGGATAGGACATTGCATTCGGAAGGGTGATCACTGCAACTCCTCCGGGTTTTAAAATCCTTTTGATGTTGGCAATTACCTTCTCCGGATCTTTGGTGTGTTCAATGACTTCAGTGCACAAAATAAAATCATACAGTCCGTCTCCTGCAAGATTTTCTGCGTTGAAATTTTCAAACACTATTTTCTTATCACCTGAACTGACAGCCACATTTTTATTGGCTATGTCAAGCAATGGCTGATCAATGTCAATTCCACGTACTTCTTTGAAACCAAAATCAGAGATCAGTTTGCTGTAAATCCCGCAGTTGCAACCAATGTCAATGGCAGAGTCAAAATTAGTGATCACCTTTTTTTCGATCAGTTCCCTGAGAAGGCTTACAAATAAATTGATCCGCATTCTGTGCATGTACCTTGTGGTAGGATCAATGTAATTGTAAAGTGAGTCCAGTATTTTCTGGAAGGGTTCCTGTGGGTTGCAATCAAAACTTTTTTGATAGTCTTTTGCAAGGTTTGTTGATGAAAGGTGTTGTAATCCGGCCATTTAATATTGAAAATGTTGCCAAAAGTAAGAATGAAAGGTGTTGCTGCAAGTTGCTTTCACTACTTTTGCGCCTACAATTCAACTTTATTTTCGAATGTGCGGAATAGCAGGATTTATTGATGTTTCTATAAGGCAGGGAGAGGCGAGCTCGCTTATGGAGAAAATGCTCCTGACTATCAGCCACCGCGGCCCTGACAACAGCAGCATTTTTCAGTCCAATGAAGTTACTTTCGGGCATAACAGGCTTACTATTATTGACCTTTCGGAAGCTGCCAATCAGCCAATGACAATCGGCAGAATCACGATTGTTTTTAACGGAGAAATTTACAACTACCTCGAAGTAAAAAAGGAACTTACCGATAAAGGCATTGCCTTCCAGACACAGAGTGATACGGAAGTCATCATACAGGCCTATAAAACCTGGGGAGCATCCTGTGTCAAAAAGTTCATGGGCATGTGGGCTTTTGCTATCTGGGATGAGGAGAAAAAAGAACTGTTCTGCTCCAGAGACCGCTTTGGGATTAAACCATTCCATTATATACAATCAGGAGAAAAATTTTATTTCGGCTCAGAGATCAAGCCGCTGAAGCTATCTTCCCTCTTCAGCAATGACGTCAATATAGATCAGGTGAGGCGGGGGCTTCAGCTTGGATGGGTTGCTTTTGAAGACCAGACGTATTTTGAAAAGATCAAATCGCTCCCCGGAGCAAGCAACCTTATTTTCAAGGACGGAAAAATCAAGATTGAGAAATACTGGGACATTGAACCTTCACAAAAATCAACCCTTTCATTTGCTGAAAAAAGGGAGCGTTTTTACGAACTGTTTACTGACAGCATCAAGCTCCACATGCGCAGTGACGTGGAAGTTGGCGGATGTTTGAGCGGTGGCATTGACAGCTCTGCGATCACATCCATGGTTGGAAAATTATACCCTGATGTAGACTTCAAAACCTTTTCTATTTATTACGAAGGAGATGCTGATGAAAGATTCTGGATCAAATCAGTTACAGATAAATACCCGCACATCATCAACCATGATTATTCACCTTCGAAAGATGCATTGAGGGATTGCTTTCACAGGATGAGCTATCATCTGGATGTACCGAGCAACTGGAGTTCTGATATTTCACAATATTATGTGATGGAGCTTGCTTCCAAACACAAAATGAAAGTTCTGCTCGATGGACAAGGTTCAGATGAGTTCCTCGGAGGCTACCTCCACTCATTCTACCGTCTTATCGGAGAGGATATTCAGCATTTGCAATTCGGGAAAATGATCAGCGATCTTTCGAATCACTCGAAACTTCGGGAACTCAACTTGCTGCAATCGGCGGGCGTGTTGCTGAAAAGCGGCATGAGTGCCATGATGAATGAACAATCATTGTACGCAACAGAATACTACAACTTTCTGCCGCAGATGCTGCGTGAAAAGAAGGGCTCCGTTCCTTTTCATCTGGAGAATAAATTTCCGGGTAAACTGGATAATTTCTTTTACCACCTTCTTTTTCATTCCATGCTCCCTTCCCTGCTCCACTTTGAGGACAGAAACAGCATGGCCTTTTCCATTGAGTCCCGTGTCCCATTTCTTGATCACCGTTTGGTTGAATTCGGATTTACACTTGGGAATGAAGACAGAATTCACAACGGAACCACAAAGCATATTTTACGTGAATCGATGAAGGATATTATTCCGCATCAGGTCTATGAGAGAAAAGACAAAAAAGGATTTTCAACGCCGGGCGCAAAATGGCTGAAGGGTGATATGGCTTTTTTGCTGGACCAGGACTTTTCAAAATCTGAAATGCTGGATCAGAAAAAAGTGAAGCAGGTGATGAATGAATTCCGGAATGGCAATGACAAGATGGCTAATTTAGTCTGGCGGATTTGCGGACTGAATTACTGGATGACAAATTTTGTATAGCCTGCTATTTTTTTGATGCGCGCTTGTATAAATAAACCGGCGCCCATTTCCCCCACTGGTAAAACCTTTTCATACTGCGCGTCTTCCATGCCTTGATCAACTGGCTGAATACAGCATCAGTAGCATTGTTGCGAGAGCCTTCAAAACGAAGGGGCTTCGTAAGGTCTGAGAAGTCATTGTAAAAAGTTCTGGCATTGCCTATTTCACCGTAAAGGTGTGAATCACTGCCGGCGATTACCGGTTTCCTGTGTTTTGCAGCAAGTGCAATCGCTTTGTTGTTATTTTCAGGAAACTCGCGGCCATTGAACCCTTCTATCAGGTCAATGGCATAAAAGTTAATTTCATCCAGTTTGTGATGATGGTATGGATGTACTAAAAGTATCAGACCTCCCTGTTTTTTCGTTGCAGCAACCACATCAGAAAAATTTCTTTCATGAATTTCTTCCTTAATATTCAAAGCGGTTATATCGCCCACATTGGTTTTAATCTCGGAGGCAACTACCACTTTAAAACCGGGGTCTTTATTTAAAGCAAAGCAATCAAGTCCTCCTTTTATGGTATCATGGTCGCTGATGACGATGCCATTGAGTCCCCGCTCCTTTGCAATGCGGAGAATTTTTTCCGGCTTCATCATTGAATCAAATGAATGATACGTGTGTGTATGGAAATCTATGCTCAACATCAGCGACTTGAAAATTTCTTTTTGTAATGCACAAAGATATTCGCAACCTGGAAAAGATTGGGCTTTATATCACCCCACCTGAAATCTTTTTTTGAAATAAACAGCGAGCCAAGTATCCTGAAGAATGAACGCGGCTTTTCCAGGAAATGAAACAGCTCTCCGTTTAACAGCCATTGAAACGTAGCCTTGCTGTATAAACTTTCCTTTAGCTCAAGACTTCCTTCAGACGCCTCAACGAGTAACTCAGGAAAATTAATTCCTGATGTAATAGCCAGTTCCAGCGAGCCCCAGAGCTTTGGATTGATCTCCATCAACTTATACTTACCGTCCAGGTTATCTTTTTTGAATTCAACCATGGCAACTCCTTCCCATTTCAGATTATCAAGGAGTTTCATGCCGATGCTTTTCAATTCATCATCATTAAAACTTTCAGCACAAACACTGGCTCCTCCTGTAACCGGATATTCCCGGATCCTGTGATGCATAAAATAACGCATACACTTGCCTTCTTTATAAATGGCAAAGAATCCGTATCCGTCACCTACAACATACTCCTGTAACAAAGGGTTATCGGGGGCAGAAAGATTCTCGGATTTACACATCCTTTGAAACTTGATTACAACTTCCTCAAGTGAATTTGCATATTCCACCACATTTTTCCCGGATTCAAATGGAGATTTGATAACGACAGGATAAGTAAGCGGAAGATCCTTGATCTCTTCTGCATCCTTCACCCTGTAAGTAGCCGGAACAGGAATTCCAATTTGTGAAGCGCAGTCGTAAGTGCGTTGCTTGGAGACTGCAAGCGAAATATTTTCATCTGAGGTGATAATCAGTCTGGTGTATTTCCTGATGGCATCACGATTTTTGGAACAGATCTGGTAGGATTTAAATCCTACAGGCATGATCATTCCAAATGACTCTTTTGAAAGGAGGTCCAGAATGCTATTGATATAAGTTTCAGCATCCTTTCTTGGATCAGGAAAAATGTACTTCTTAAAAACATACTTCGAATAAAAAGCAAGAGATCGATGCTGGTAACCGACAAGGTGAATCTCATGCCCGGCACGCCCCATATGCCTTACAATGGCAAGTGTATTCTGGTTGGCAGCATCTAGTAAAAGTATTTTCACGGATTGTCGGCTAATTTAAACTTTTCAGGTCTGTAAAATTCATTCACGAGTTCCTTCTGTGTTGTTGGTTCAAATCCTGATTCTCTAAAATATGAAAGCAAAGACTTATAAAGCTCAGCGTATCCGGCATACTTCAGTTCACTGAAAAAATTATTATGAAAGTTAATAGAAAAAACTGCATTGTACCTGTTCTTTTCAAACCAGTCAATCAACTCTTTTTTTATTTCAGATACCGGGATCCTTTTTGTAAAAAATGTCCTGTCCATTACTTGCATCGGAACTTCAATGAAATCATGTACGCGGGCTTCCGCTAAACAATAAGGCATAAATGGAAGTCCGTAGCTGTTCCTGAAACCCCAGTGTTCAGTAAATCCGAGGGAAGTATCCAGTTTCAATCCCGATCCTTCAATCACTGAATATCCTTCAGGAAGTTTAAAATTCAAATAATGGAACCGGTTGCCATTTGTGTCAACACCAAGCTCAGCAATTTCTTCTCTGAAAGATGTTGAATGCAGGCTCTTATGAAGACCATTTTCCCAACCATTCTTCTGAATCATGGCTACCTGGTTTTGAATCGATCTACTTTTGAAATGATAGTCAGCGTTTCTTTTATCTTTATACAACAACCAGTAAAAAGTTGAACGAAAACCATTTTCATCTTCGATCTTCATGACCTTGTCCATGTTCAGCCAATCAGGCCTCCCAATTGCTGCATTAAGCATTACGCTCAAGAATTTTCCCGGCTGCAATTTTTTCAATGCATGGAAACCATCTTCCTTCCATGAGCCATGAATGCTGTCAATGTCGTGCGTCAGGAATATTTTTGATTTGCGATTGCGTTTTGAAATATCTTTCAACCGGGGATGCTCGCAAATCCTGTCGATGAGCTCCTGCACAATGTTCACCAGTACATTTTTATACTTGTACTGATAACTGTTTTTATATTGAAATCTACCCAGCCCATCATCTGAGGCAGACTGGTATTCCTGCAAAGAATTAATACAATAAAAAATGGTGCTGATCAAATCCTCTTTGCCATTTTCATCACGGATAAGACAGCCATTGATAAAATGCTCTTCAAAATTAAATTTTCCGTGTCTGATTTTTTCATAAAACGCTGATGACACAGCGAAGTCGCTTTCAGGGCCGGGAGTTATTTTGAAATCTGAATTACTTCCATCATGAACAAAAGCAATATCAATGTTTTTATTCCCTGAAATAATTTGAAAAACATACCTGACCTCCCTGAAGGAAGAAAGCGACGGATCAATGAATATTCTAAGGGACATCGGTTTCAAAAGTAGAACTTACAGAATGGATGCCAATTCATGTGTCAGGTTCTTTCGGGAGTACTTTTGAACATGCTCATTTCCGGCTTTTAAAGTTTCCTGAGAAAAAAGACGTGTCAAATGTGCTGCCAATGCTTCGGTTTCTGACCGCTCAAAAGTCATTCCGGCATTGCATTCTTTTATGATCCGGGCAGCATCTCCCATGTGTGAACCAATGCAAATAATTTGTTTCTCTGAAGCCAGGTATTCAAACAATTTACC
This sequence comes from Bacteroidota bacterium, assembly GCA_026391975.1. GTDB lineage: Bacteria > Bacteroidota > Bacteroidia > AKYH767-A > 2013-40CM-41-45 > JAPLDB01. The sequence continues at coordinate 7,578 of JAPLDB010000150.1, forward strand.
GGTAAGTATCCCATTGCTGTCAGGCACATCAGGAATAACCAGCAATAGTAGGTCAGATGTTCTCATGTATTGAATGGCTGTTTCATGTTTTACATGTGAAACAAACTCCGTTATCTCTACAAGGTTGTTATTTTTTATAAGGGTAATAATATTTTCCGTTCTGCCACCAACAAACTGAAGTTTAACTTTCCTTTCAGGGCTCTTATCGATTGCTTTTCTAAGTGCCTCGAAAAACATTCCGGGATTATAAATATCAGCAATGGTGCCAACATATGTAATTGTGAATGCTTCATTTAGTACTGGTTTCAGTGGAGGAAAATCGTCTTCGTCGAATCCATTTGGAATGACATGAATTTTTGATTCAGTGATCTTCGAACTCTTTGAGAGGTAATTTTTCAAAATGGGCTTGCTCACCACAATCAACTCATCTGCCTGCTCCACCACTTGTTTCTCAAAAGAGGCATCCTTTGCTGCGGCCATTTTTGTATGAAGCATGTCCTTATAGTAGAAGATATCAGTCCAGGGGTCGCGTAAATCAGCAATCCATTTCAGTTTTGGAAATTTTTTCTTCAGCATCAAACCGATGAGCTGAGAACTGTGTGGTGGAGAAGAAATAATGACTGTTCCAATACGCTCTTTCGCGATCAATTCCTCAGCTTTGGCATAAGCATATTTTACCCAGCCTTTCCGTGCATCGGGGATAAAAAAATTGCCACGAATGAAACGCAATACTTTCTGAGAAAATTTTTCTTTGTCCTTGTTGGCAAAGCCACCATAAGGAGCTTTGTTGCCGGTAAGCTTCGTTAAAATATTCAATGGCTCAAAAGAATGCGTATGAAAAACTTTTAAGTCTGACGGAACATCAGCAAGTAACGACTGATCCCTGATAGGATAGCTTGCAACTTTATCATCAACAGTAACTACAAAAGGATCGAACCCGGATTGACTAAGGTATTTAGCAAACTTAAAAATGCGTTGAACCCCTGCCCCGCCGCTTGGCGGCCAGTAGTAGGAAATGATCAGGATTTTCTTTAAAGCGTCCGGCACTGTCAGAAAAAGTTTACAAAGTAAGTTATCGGTTATCCGTTATCGGCTATCCGAACAAACAGATTCTGTTATCAATCAGGCTTTACCTGTTGCTGATTTATTTTTCCATTCAAGGAAGCCGGCTCCTGCAATGAGCAATATCAATAATGCCGAACTTACCAATGAAATTTTTTCGCCGGTGCCGTATACTTCCGGTTCAAACTTCCATTCTACTGTATGATTCCCCGCCGGAACTTTCATTGCACGCAAAACGAAATTCGATCTCATGTATTCAGCTTTTTGTCCGTCTACATAAACATTCCAGCCTTTATCGTAGTATATTTCAGAGAACACAGCCAATTGAGGTGCAGAAGCACTTGTCTGGAAAACAAGATTATTCAACTTAAACGACTTCAAAGTAACTGTTGCGGAAGAATCAACAGAAGGAGAAAAACCTGATAACTGGTCCTTGAACCGCTCATCAACAATGGCAGTTGTTTTGGGGTTAAAATTACTGAGTGCAGCAATTTCTGCATCAGCATTTGGAACAACCTTCACTTCGTTTACAAACCATGCATTGCCAAGTGCTCCTTCGTTTTTGATAGGCGAACCATCTGGATTGATGATAATGTATTTTGTATTCATCATATTCAACGTTGGCTGGGAAAATGCTGTCTGCATCATATTGCTGTCTTTGTTCTGAATCGCATTTTTGATGGCAGTCATTTCCGGAGTAATCGTATGGTCGATCATTTCCTTATAACGTTTCAGCTTGGCGCCATGGTAACCGCCAATGGATTGATGGTAATAAGAAGTGCTGGCATCATTGAATGTATTTGCTGCCAGGTTCAACACGCGGTATGCGCTGGTGTCACGCAGGATCATTTCATCTGCAGGAGTCATTGGGAAAGCAGCATAGTTTGCTGTCTTGCGGGCATAATCATCAGAACTGAGATAGCGTTTGTCGACAAGATACAGATCAAGAAAGATGAGGGCTGCCAGAGACCAGATGATGAATCCGTCTCTGAATTTGTATCTTACATAAGCATAAATCAAACCTGCGGCGATCACTACAAGGAAAAGCGCACGCATTGCATCTGCCGCCATGATTGACTTACGTGCATTTTCAAGGGATGAGAAGAATCCATCGAGCACATCTTGTGAAATATTCTGACCTTTTACAGAAGCAACAACATTGTCATACTCTTCCTGGGTATAAAATGAAGTAAACATTGTAGGAGCAACCAGAATTAACAAAGCAAGCCCGACTACAATACCTCCTCCATAGTACAACTTCTTGATGTTCTTTTTAATCCAGTCTGTTTCCTTCACAATTTTATCGAGCGCAAGAACTGCCATGAGTGGCATCATGAATTCTACTATTGTCAATGTCATTGAAACAGTCCGGAACTTATCATAGCCTGGAACATAATCGAGAAAGAAATTGGTGAACCCCATAAAATGTTTTCCCCAGCTCAGCATGAGTCCAAGTAATGTGGCTGATAGTATCCACCATTTCATTTCACCTTTAATGATGAACAATCCGATCACAAAAAGCAGACAAATGATAGCACCTACATAGGCCGGACCACCGGTAAATGGTAACTCACCGTAATAGGCGCCGAACTGTCCGATGTTTTGTTTGTAATTGGCATCAACTTCTTTTAATGCATCCTTATTTGCTTTTGCAATAGGTTCAGAAACGCCGCCTTTGAAATTGGGAACGAAAAGCGTGAAGCTCTCTCCTACCCCATAGCTCCATCCGGTAACATAATCACGGTCAAGTCCGGTGGTTTTATTATCCTGATCAGATGTAAGTTCCGATGGACCACGGGTTGAATATCTTCCGTATTCCTCAGTTGCCATCAAATTGGTAATATTTGTGCAACCTGCAAGTATTGCAACCACTGCAAGAGAAGCCGTGGCTTTGAAGAAATAAGGAAGTGTTTTTTCACGGTATGCTTTGCTAAACTCAGCAATGCCTAGCAGCAGAATAATCATGATCAGGTAATAGGTGATTTGCAAATGGTTTGCATAAAGTTCAAGTGCGATCATTAATCCGGTTATTGCAGTACCAAGTAGCCATTTACCCCGGTAGGTCATGATGATACCGGCAATCACAGGTGCCATATAGGCAATTGCAAAAGCCTGGGTATTGTGTCCTGCTTCAAGGTAGATGAGGAAATAACTTGATAAGGCAAATCCTACTGAACCAAGGATTGCTATTCGCTGGTCAATCTTCAAAACAATCAGCAAAAAATAAAAACCGATCATCAGGTTCCAGAGAAGGTTGGCAGGCGAAGGCAAACCAAGCCATATGATTTTGTTAATGTACTGAATAAGGTTGGCGGGATATGCCACTGAAATCTGGTATGCAGGCATTCCACCGAACATGGAGTTTGTCCACAATGGCTCTTCATGGTATTTCGCCCTGAAATCATCAATGGCCTTACTCATTCCCTCCCAGTTGGAGATATCACTTTGCTTCAATTGTTTTCCTGCGAAGAGCGGAGAAAAATAAAGCATGGTTACTGCCAGAAAGGCAACGATGGCAATCAGGTGTGGGAGGTATTGCTTCAGTTTATTCATAGAATAGTATAGGCTCCGGGAAGGAAACCATAAATGTTTAAGAGTGCAGAATTAAGAATTAAAAAGGAGGTATGAAAAATTTTGATGCCAAACCGGGCTTATTTAATCTCCTCATAATCCACGTATTCGCCTTTGTCACTATCCTTATCCTGATCAGTTTTTGAGGTAGAGGTTATGGTTACTTCTCCTTCTTGCTTTTGTGGCGGGTTATATGAGTGTTTATTGAAAACGGTTGTCTTAGCCGAACCACCGAATATGCGCCAAAGCACCCAGATTATAAGGACGGTGTAGCAGAGATCAGCCATGGGTTTAAGTCAAAAGTTAAAAGGCAAAAGTTAGAAGTCACAAGAACAGGGCTCAAAGATAGGAAGTGATTTAATAATGGTCACTGTTTGATGAATTTGCGGACAATCAAATCCGTTCCGCATTGTGCTTTGATAAAGTAGATTCCGGGAGGAAACATGGAAACATCTATTTCAACAGGCAATTCGAAATGGACAATTGGCATCCCGTCAGTTATCGGGCGAAAACCTAAAACATCTGTGCCAAGAATGCTTAATATTTCTATTGAACCAATTGGAGCTTGCCAACTGCCTATTGCCAACTTATTTTGAACTGGATTCGGATAAATCAAAAATAAATTTTCATCAAAATTAATTTCGGCAATTCCAACAGGATCGCAAATTGTTTCTACACTCGCTCCGCTGCTTACATCAAGTATGTGGGAGATTACAGATGGAGAAGAAGGAATAAAGTTTAGGTGGTGATTGACAACTTGTGTTAGGGGAATTGCAACTGTGGTTGCGGAACTACCCGATTCACAACCTGTAATTCCCGATGCTCCAGACTTCAATAGAAATACATCATTGTTGCTGAACAGGTTTAGGTAAGTACCGGTGATTGCAAACCCACTGTCAGAAGTAAGCACCATTGAATAACCTTCATTGTTTTGCAAACCGTTTACTGTCCTGGTCCACAAGGTGTCGCCATTGGAATCAGTCCTGATCATATAACCATCAAAATTCCCAAATGAGAAACTGGCTGATTCGCCTGTGAAAAGATATCCTCTATCGGCTGTCTGGCGCACGGATTCACTCCTGTCGTCGCTGCTTCCGCCATAGGTTTTCGACCATTGCGGAGTTCCGGAAGCATCTGTTTTTATCAGGAAGAAATCTGCAAGTCCGGCTCCGAAACTATAAGTTACTGCTGCAATTACAAATCCGCTGTCAGAAGTAAATTCAACCTGTTGAGCATAGTCGTAACCTATATCGCCATAACCTTTTGCCCACAGCACATTTCCGGATGAGTCAGTTTTAAACAAAAATGCATCAACATCCTGGGTATTTGCATCCTGAATAGAACCGGCGGCAATGAAACCTCCGTCATTTGCAATGCGGACAGAATAAACGGAAGCATTGTAAAAAGATTCACCATATGATTTGGTCCAGAGTGTATCACCCACTGAATCTGTTCTGATGAAATAGACTAAATTATTTCCATTGTATAAATATCCTGCAAGGAGAAACCCGCTATCAGGGGTTTGTACAATAGAGTTTATGTGTTCATCAGCAAACCAGAGATAGGTTTTATTCCAGAGAATATTTCCTGATGAATCCATCTTAAGCAAATAAGGAACGAATGTAATTCCGCCGCCTTTAATACCGGTGATGGCAAAACCTCCGTCAGAGGTCTGAATGATTTGGGATCCTGAATAATTAACAGTTGGTTCTTTTACGAGTTTAGTCCATATGGTATCGCCAACACTATTTGTACGAATCAAAAAAAGCGATTCAATCCAGTTGCCGGCTGTATATCGGGTTGCAGCGATCAGGAATCCGCCATCTGAAGTTTGCAAAATGCTTTGGCCGATGTCGTTTACAGTTGAGTCGCCGTAGGTTTTCAGGAAGGTGATTTGGGCGGAAACTTTTACCACCAAGGCACTAAGGATACTTAGAATCACTAAGGATTTCCTAGTGTGTCTTTGTGCTCTTCGTGTCTTTGTGGTCATTGCCTTTTGTCAGCTAATATTATAGGTAATAAAACTCCCATCCCGTAAAACTAAAAAGAAAAAGAATAACACAGTTGAAGGTTACGTTCATGTTATTGCCGACGTCGCTTGCGGTTGAGTCGCTCTAGTTTTTCTGAATTGTGATTTGGGCGGAAACATTTACCACTAAGGACACTAAGAATCACTAAGGATTTCTTAATGTGTCTTTGTGCTCTTTGTGTCTTTGTGGTCATTGCCTTTTGTCAGCTAATATCAGAGGTAATAAAACTCCCATCCCGTAAAACTAAACAGAAAAAGAATAACACAGTTGAAGGTTACGTTCATGTTATTGCCGACGTCGCTTGCGGTTGAGTCGCTCTAGTTTTTCTGAATTGTGATTTGGGCGGAAACTTTTACCACTAAGGCACTAAGGACACTAAGAATCAC
>JAPLDB010000184.1 GCA_026391975.1 Bacteroidota bacterium
GGTGCCCACAATGATGGTGCAGCAGGGGACCTTTTGTATGGCTCACCGGCCCTGACGATGAATGCTGCTTCCATGCAATGTTATGTATATGCAGAAAATGCTGACGCCGGAATTTTTTCTCCTGCCCGCGCAGAGCATGAATTTTATACTCTCAACGCAAATATTCAGACAGCGAATGCAGGCGAAGTGGTGATCAACGAATTCCTGGCAGTAAATCAAAATGACACAGTGGATGAAAATGGTGCGCACGAAGACTGGATTGAATTATACAATGCAACACCAAACCCACTTAATCTTTTCGGATTGTATCTGTCGGATACTTATACCAATCTTGCCAAATTTTCCTTTCCCGAAAACTCAGTGATTCAGCCAAACGGATACCTGATGATCTGGGCTGATGAAGACAATACAACAACCGGGGACCTTCATTGCAATTTTAAATTGTCATCTAATGGTGAGTCACTGCTGCTCAGCAATGCTGCGGGAAATATACTTGACAGCATTTCTTTTGGAACGCAGATTGCCGACCATTCAATCGCAAGATGCCCCAATGCAACGGGGCCATTTCTTGTGACAACAACGCCCACATTTAAACAATCAAATATTTGTACCGATGGTATTGATGAATTGAAGTCGGATTTTCTTTTCTTGTTTCCAAATCCTGTGAGCGACATCTTGAATATTGTTTCAAAAAATAGCAATGAAAGCAAATTTGAGATTTTCAATGCTCTTGGTGTGAAAGTTTTTGAAGGAAAATATTCGTTAGATACAAGGGTGTATGTCGGAAATCTTATGCCGGGTTTTTATGTTTTCAGTACTGGCATCGTGAAGAAGAAGTTTTTAATAGGGAATTAGAGTTTTGATCGCTAATTTTTTTTAATATTGATTATTATTTCCATTTGATATGCCGCTAACTCCTGCCACCAAAAAAGAAATCACCGATAAACTGAAATCGGCATTCCTGAAATGCACGCCTCCGATGGTGATTGCAAGTCAGTCAAAGGATGCAATCCAGCTTATGGGTAACACGCCCGTTCCCTATGGCTATTCAAAGAAAATAGTTCCCGGAATGTTTTTTTGTTCTTATGTAGTTCGAAAGGACATGGTCAGTTTTCATTTTTTTCCAATGTATATGCATGATGAATTTCTGGATATCGTTCCGAATTTTCTAAAAACATTAAAGGGCAAGACCTGCTTCAATCTCAAAAAGCCGGAGCAAATAATTGATAAGGAGCTGGCTGCGCTTCTCAAAAAGGGTATTGTTGCCTGGAAAAAATTAGGATACCTGAAGTGAATGTGTGTTAATCTTTTTTGTGCCTAAGGCATTTCTATTACATTTAGCGGCTTCAAACTAAATTCATATGAACCGCATTTTTACTACCCTGATTTTCTTGTCTTTTTCTATTCAATCATTTTCTCAGGAAATTTCTCCAACAAATGAGCGCGATCGCCTGCAAGGTATTCTCAAGCGAAATGATCTTGAAAAAAAATCCCTTCTCAAAAATGTAAAGTTCCGGAATGTAGGCCCTACCATCATGAGCGGCCGTGCAGTGGATGTATGTGTGAACGAAAATGATCCGACTGAATTTTATGTGGCATATGCATCCGGCGGATTGTGGCATACTACCAACAATGGGCAATCGTTCACCCCGCTGTTTGACAAAGAAGCAGTCATTACAATTGGCGCAATTGCTGTTGACTGGAAAACTCACAACATCTGGATTGGAACAGGTGAAGCAAACAGCAGCCGCAGTTCTTATGCAGGTGCCGGTTTTTATTTCAGCAGTGATTCAGGTAGAACATGGCAGCATAAAGGAATGGTTGAGACCCAGCACGTCGGGAAAATTTTAATTCATCCGACACAACCCAATACTGTTTTCTTTGCAGCACTTGGACATCTCTTCTCACCGAATAAACAACGAGGTGTATTCAAAACGACAGATGGAGGAAGTTTATACAAGCAGGTATTGTATGTGGATGAAAACACAGGAGCAGTTGATCTTGCCTTTGATCCTGTAAACCCTCAAATCATGTATGCAACGATGTGGCACAGAGAAAGAAAGCCATGGAATTTTGTGGAGAGCGGTGCAACGTCAGGGATTTATAAAAGCACTGATGGGGGAGATACATGGACTTGTATTTCAAAAGCAGGAAGCGGTTTCCCGCAAGGTGATGGAATCGGAAGGATCGGTGTGGCTGTTTTCACTGCAAACCCGAAAGTCGTGTATGCCGTGATGGACAATCAGAATCACAAACCTGAAGAGGCAAAGAAAGACACAGCGATTTTGCAAGCACAGGATCTGAAAAATATTTCGAAGGAAAAGTTTTTGACACTTGAGGAAAAAAAACTCGAAAAATTTTTACGCGGACATGATTTTCCTGAGAAATATTCTGCTACCGTCGTCAAAGATCTCATCAAAAAAGATTCAATAAAACCTTCAGCTGTTATCGATTACCTAAACGATGCAAATAATTCTTTGTTTGATTCTCCTGTGATTGGAAGTGAAGTTTACCGCAGTGATGATGCCGGAAGTACCTGGAAAAAAATGAACACTGCTGACTTGTTTAGTCTCACATATACTTACGGTTATTATTTCGGGAGAATAGTTGTTTCGCCAACTGATGAAAACAAAATTGTTGTTTGCGGATTGCCGCTCGTGATGAGCAAGGATGGAGGCAAGACATTTACATCAATTGACGGGTTCAATACCCATGGCGACAATCATGCAGTCTGGATAAACCCCAAACGCGACTCGCACATGATTGCTTGTGATGATGGGGGAGTGCACATCACCTATGATGACGGCAAGAATTGGTTTAAGGCAAACAATCCACCGGTAGGACAGTTTTATTCGGTGAATGTTGATATGGCAACACCTTACAATGTTTATGGCGGGCTGCAGGACAATGGAGTGTGGTATGGTTCTTCCAAAAGCAATCCCGATGACAAGTCGTGGCTGGCAAGCGGACAAAATGATTTCAAATTGCTCTACGGCGGTGACGGTATGCAGGTTCAGGTTGATACAAGAGACAACAATACAATCTACTCAGGATATCAGTTTGGTTATTATGCACGGATCAATAAAGAGACAGGTGAGTCAAAAGATATTCATCCGAAGAATGATTTGGGGGAGCCCAACTTCCGGTTTAAATGGCAGACACCGATCTGGCTTTCCCGCCACAACCAGGATATTCTGTACATGGGAACAAATCGTTTTATGAGAAGCATGAACAAGGGAGATGACATTAAAGCGATTTCTTCAGATCTAACATTAGGAGATAAAAAGGGCGATGTGCCATTCAATACCATCATAACCATATGCGAATCCCCAATGAAGTTCGGACTTATTTATTCAGGTACCGACGATGGCCTGATCTGGGTCTCGAAAGATGACGGATATACATGGAAAAATATTTCTGATGATATCTACAAGACTTTTCCAAACATGCCCAAAGGACTATCTGTAACACGCGTAACAGCTTCTGCTTTTTCAGAAGGTAGATTGTATGCTTGTTTCAATGGTCATCACTTTGATCATTTCAATCCTTATCTTTTTGTCAGCGAAAACTATGGAGAAACATGGAAGGAAATTGACAGTCAGCTTCCTTTTGAGCCGATCAATGTTGTGAAGGAAGATGTTGTGAATGAGAATATGATTTTCGTTGGAACTGACAATGGATTGTATGCGTCTCTTGATCGAGGACAAAATTTTATGTCGATGATGGGAGATCTGCCAAGAGTTGCCGTGCATGATCTCGTTATTCATCCTCGGGAGAAAGAAATTGTACTAGGCACGCATGGAAGAAGCATATACATTGCGAAGTTGGCTGAAGCCGAGCAGCTGACTCCATCACTTATGGAGAAAGCACTTTTCTCATTCCCTGTTGAGGATGTGAACTTCAATAAAGACTGGGGGAAAAAATTTGATCCGTTTGCCCCTGAGCCGTACCGACCGAATGCAATGATCTCTTACTATTCGAAATCCGATAAGATTGTTACGATAACTATTAAATCAGAAAAAGGAATTGTATTAAGATCACTTTCCGATACAAGCGAAGCAGGATTGAATTATGTCACCAATAATTTGATGATGGATTCAACAAAAGTGAAATCACTGGAAGCATCTACAACTGATAAAAAGACTAAAGCTGTAAAAGTGAAAAGGGGAGAGGATGGCAACTATTATTTAATTCCCGGCAAATAC
>JAPLDB010000139.1 GCA_026391975.1 Bacteroidota bacterium
AGCATTTCTCCGTTTTTTAAGAATGCAATAACAAGCGAAGCATTTCTGATGGTGTCAGTGCAATAAAACCATGTTTCTGCTTTAATCATTTCTGTCTTGTCCAAATGGAGATTTGCTGTTTCGTTTTTATAACCCACGCTGAATTCTATTTGCTCATTTAGCTTTTGAGAATTCAATCCCGAATGAGCAACATCTTTGTTTTGATTTGCAGTTTCGTAACCCCAGTTTTCTTTTTCAAAGTCGGTTTCGGAAATTAGCTTCTCATTTGTTGTTGCATTCCCGGTTCCAAATAAAGTGATAAAAGAAATAAAAAAAGTATCCCGCTCAATAACGACAGGATATTTCTCAAGGATCAGTTCAGGAGTTTCATAAGCATGTACTGCATTGGTCCATGCATAGAGGAAGTATTTAGTGCGGGAGCTGTCAAGAATGGATGACAGCAAGCCATATTTTGACTTTTCATCGTCAGTATAGATATTGATCTGCGGATCGTGCTGCAGTTTTTTGAAATAGTAATTGATATAGGCAGGATTGCTTAGAGTAAACAATTTGACAATGTTGTCCTTTCCATATTTTTGATCCCAGTCTTTAGTTTTTTCTGCAAGTTCTTTGAACACGCCGAAGTGCTTTGTCTGATAATACTTTTTTTCAACCACTGTACTAAAGGTGCCCAGTGCAAGAACAGTAAACACTAAAGCGATGACGATTTTTCCGGAAACCCATTCTTCATTGATAAATGAAAACAGGAAGATGAGAAGGAAAGGAAAAGAAAAAATGAGCGTTGAAAATTGCAAAACAGGTGCTTTCCATACAGAGTAAGAATAGCCAATAAGGAAAGGGAATAGATACCATATCAATGAAAGTATGCGAAATTTAGTCGAGCTTATTTTACTGAAGAGAATACTAGCAGGAACAATTAGCATTAAAATGAATGCGATGGCGACCGGCATTGAATCATTAAATCCGTAGAGGAAAAACCGTTTGAGAAAGCCGCCATCAGGAGGAGGAAGCCATCCGCCAATTCCCTCGTATCCAAATTGCTGTTGAAAGATGGATATAGAAGGAATGAACAAAAGCAAGGGAATAGTATTGATGAGGATGTATTGAATAAGGTTGCCTTTTTTCAAGAATGGTAGTCCACTCAATCCAATTATTCCCGCCAGCATAAAAGAAAAGTAATGTGAATAAATGCAGCCTGCAGATGCCAGTATATATGCAATGATGATCCACCGGTTTTTCTTTTCATCGAATACAAGCCGTGTCCAGAAATAGGCGAGCGCAAGTGTAAACATCAGTCCGATCATATAAGGCCTTGCTGTCTGGCTATAGAGCAAAGGGAATTGCAATGTTGCAAGTGCAGCAGCGGATAAAAGTCCTGTGGCCTTGCCAAACCATCTTTTAGCGAGTAGAAAAATGAGGAGAATGGAGATTATTCCTGAAACTGCAAACGGAAATCTCACTGTGAATACCTCATCATTGATGTGATGAATCGTAAACCATATCATCGTTTGAACCAAAGCAGGATGCCCATCCACTTTTATTCCTTTTTCTACCAGTTCATGAAATGTATCAAACCTGGCGCGGGTAAGTGCGCTGAGTTCGTCATTGGAAAAGGAAATATCGCCAAGTTTGTGGAAGCGCAGCCATGTGCCGGCGAGGAGAATAAGGAATAATAAAAGGTTTTCGTAGTTCTTTTTCACTTGCAAAAATGATGACTACCGGTTTTTCAATGGTTGTTTCATGCTCACTTCCCTTTCGAAGGAGAAGGAGGGAGGCTTCGCTGCCTGAGCACTTCATGCAAAAGCATTCCACAGGCTACCGACACATTCAGCGATGCGATCTGACCTGTCAGTGGAATTTTTAACAGATCATCGGCCATTCTCAGAAGATCATTTGAAACGCCCGTGTCTTCAGATCCCATGATGATTGCACATGGAGAAACAAAATCAGCATCAAAAGAATTTTTCTTTCCTTTTTCTGTGGCAGCATAAATCTTTAATCCACTTTCCCTAAGATACAGCAGTGTATTTTTTATGCTGTCCACCTTACAAACAGGAATAATATTCAGTGCACCGGCAGATGTTTTTACTGCATCGGCATTGATCTGTGCGGATCCCGTAGAGGGAATTACAATTGCATCTGCACCGCAGCATTCCGCTGTCCGGGCAATGGCTCCGAAATTACGTACATCGGTAATGTAATCGAGTACGATGAGCAAAGGTGTTTTCCCTTCGTTAAAGCTGCGCTGCACAATTTCCTCAACGGGCGCATAACTGATCTGTGAGATATAGCAAATGACATCCTGGTGGTTGGCCCTTGTAAGCCGGCTGAGTTTTTCAACGGGTACTTCCTGCCAGTTGATGTTGTGATCCCGTAATACCTGCTTCAGGTGTTTCATCTGAGCGCTCGTACTCAGCCTGTTGATGAATATCCTTTCTATTTCCTTACCGGCTTCAACTGCTTCCATCACCGGCCGGATGCCATAGATCATTTGGTCACCGCCATCATTATTTTGTTCCCTGTAGTTTTTCATTCAGGACAAAGAAAGGAAAAGTAAAAGGAATGTAGAATATTACCTGAAGAATAGTGCATTAATTCCAATTGAGAATCCAAATCCGGCTTTGTAAGGTTCATATTAGGTGTGCCTGCCTTTTCATTTTCACATCCTCCCATTTGCACATTTGCACATTTACACATTTATTAGTTGTCATTATAAACCCTTCCCTGGCGCCACACATCCACTGCCCGCATCCAGCTGCCTTCAAAGAGTGGTTCCCGTGTAAGTTGGTAATCATTGTCTGTAAATGGATTGATCACTTTTGTAAAGAAGAAATTGAGCGATAGCGCATTGTTGGGCGTGCCATAAATCCAGCTTTCGGCGTTGGAGCTTTTGTACACGCTGTTCGGTTTCCCGAAAATCGTGTAAACCATCCCGCGATCTGTTCTCCACCCCTCTGTGTATGAGGAAAAATACTGGTTTGCTTCGCGAATGCGGGTGTAATATTTTTTGATCAGCTGTTTGGTGCGTTCGGCATTCCCGCCAAGGTTTAGCCAGAATTTATCCATGGCTTCTTTTTTATTCTGATCGGATTTCATCTCGTCAAACTCCCTTCTTGTAGTAAGGTAACGAACACATTCCAGCATCTGATCAGGGGAAGTGACGGCAGGGAAAGATCGTGGGTAAACGAAAATCGTAATGCCGTTTTTACCGGTAGTGTCAGATTGGAAATGGTAGAATCCATATTGCTTTAACGGGATAAAGTTTGTATCATTTACTTCATACGTAAATGTATTATCGGGAAGGTAATTAAATTCATCTCTGATGTCATAGCTGAATGGGGGAGGGGCAAGCGGAAAGTTCCTGTTATAGGCCCTGACGTATAATTTTTTTACAGTAGGATCTTGGTAAACGACTTTGATTGAATCATCTTCGTTGATGTAATTTTTGAAAGAAGAATTTGTTTCGCCTTTAATGGAAAGAGAAAAGTTTTGGCGGCCGTCGGGAGACGAATTATCTACGGGAACATAATAGGTTTCTTCGAAATGCTTCTGGTTATCGCTTACTGTTGCAATAAGCAGCATTTCGTTTTTCTTTTTTAATCGAAATGTGACATCATAAACTTTCCGGAGATTCTTATCTTCTTCGTTAACCTGAAAACTTACGCTGCCACTGTCAAGGATCATGTTAATGCTTTCATAGGACTCGGCGAGTTTGTAGTGAATCGTAAAAGAGGCGCTGAAGCGATCGTTATTTTGCCTGCTGAAAAGAAATAATTTGTTGTTTATCAGGATGCTTAACTTCGACGTTGTGTCTGACAAATGGTGAACCAAAAACTCAGGATTGTAAATACGGTCGCCGGCATTGTATAGATTTGAAAGGTTTACAACACTCAGGTCTTTTGTTCCGGTGCATGAGGGCATTGTGCTCCATCCGCAAATAAGGATTAAAAGCGCAAAAATATTTGATCTTAAGTCCTTTGATAAGAGTGAAAGTTGCTTCATAACGGTAATGAAAAATCATCAGATCTTTCAATCAATGCTGTGGGAAGATTCTTTGATGATTTGGCTCCGAGTGCTTTTAGTTTTTCTGCGCTGCCAACCAAATTCCCTCTTCCTTCAGAAAGTTTTTTCATTGCATCCACATAGTTGGCTTTTGCTGAATCCATCTTCTTGCCGACTTCTGTAAGGTCTTCGACGAAGGAGACAAACTTATCATACAATTTCCCTCCTTGCTCTGCAATCTCAAGCGCATTTTTTGTCTGACGCTCCTGCTTCCAGATGGACGAGATAGTGCGCAATGTAGCCAGCAAAGTGGTAGGACTAACAATCACAACCTTTCTGTCCCAGGCATAGGAGAATAATTCATTGTCCGCCTGAATAGCTGTACTGAAGCTTGATTCAATCGGCATAAACAGCAACACAAAATCGGGCGTATCGAGTTTTGTTTCTACCTGGTATTTTTTCTCACTGAGGTTTTTGATGTGGCTCTTTACTGAGGTAACATGCAGTAAGAGTTGTCTGTCTCTGTCTTCTTCATCAGTTGCATTGACCATGGCTTCATATGCCACCAGTGAAACTTTTGCGTCTACAATGATGAATTTATTTTCAGGCAGCAGGATGATAACATCTGGTTGAATTCTTCTTCCTTCATCCGTAAGAAAACTTTCTTGTGTCTTATATTCTTTTCCTTTTTCCAGCCCGGATCGCTCCAGTATTTTCTCCAGGATAATTTCTCCCCAGTTCCCTTGTTTCTTGGTGTCGCCTTTTAGCGCGCGTGTGAGATTGATGGCCTCTTCGCTGATTTGTTTATTCAACTCAACCAGACTTTTTATTTCACCTTTTAATGAATTTCGTTCTGCTGCTTCGGCTTTGTATGTATTGTCCACCTTTTTTTCAAAGTCCAGTATTTTTTCTTTCAAGGGATTCAGAATAATATCCATGTTTGTTTTATTCTGTTCAGTAAACTTGGTCCCCTTGTCTTCCAATATCTTATTCGCAATGTTTTCAAATTCTGTTTGAAATTTTTTCTGCAGGCCTTCCATTTCGGCTTTCCCTGATTCTAATTTTTCAGCTAAATTTTCATTGGTGGTTTTTAATTGTGCGATCTGCCAGTTCAAATCAAGGGTGTTTTTCCTTTCTTCTTCAAGGTTAGAGGTAACAGTTTCAAGCTGTATTTTTTGCTGGGTTGACCGCTCAGAAAGTGTGGCCTTTGTCATTTCTGAATCACTGATCTGTTTCAATAGGTCCTTTTCCGACAACTGGCTTTTGTTCCTCGAAAACAGAAATCCAATAGCAACACCTGCTACGACCCCGATAATAATCAGTAAAATGTTCATAAATGAATCTTTTTGTAAAAGTAACGAAACGTTTGAAATTTGATTCAATTCTAATTTTTAACGAACCTGACCATTTTATAATTTATGATTTTGTTTTTCAAGAAAATTATATGCAAACTGAATACAAG
>JAPLDB010000204.1 GCA_026391975.1 Bacteroidota bacterium
AATTATTGCTATTCAGCACATTGTAAATATTTAAGTTCAATGCTAAGCTGCTTTATTTTCTTCATCAAGATCCATAGGTAAACAAAAAAAGCCATTTTGACGCAAATTGGCTTGATTTACCCTGTTCTACATCCCCACTTCGACTGTCTATTTACTTTGGATTTGTCCCTTTACCCGGGGTATGTCCTTGCCGCATCTTTGTACCACTTAACTGATTGTACAATGCTTACTAAAAACCTTAACACTTATGACAGCAAAAAATCTAAACCTCCGGGGGTATGAGAAAAAGAAACTTGAATTACCCCGCTACAACTAGATCATCATCATCGACGACAGCGAAATGGACCTTGAAATTGAAAAAATCATCCTGAAAGGGATAAACCTCTCAAAAACGATTGAAATAAAACTAAAAGCAGAAGAAGTGATACAGGAATTACAAAATATAAAACGCCTTGATGAAGTCCCGGAACTCATTTTCCTGGACCTGAATATGCCGGGAATGAGCGGAATGGCGTTTTTAACTGAATTCAGCATGCTTCCGGAGTTTATCAAGCAGAAATGCGGAATCGTGGTGGTTACATCATCAAATGACCAGAAAACAGTAGATATGACCTATTCCAACCCATGCGTCAATGACTATGTAGTGAAGCCGCTCGATGCTGAAAATGCCAGGAAGTTCCTCACTCACGATAATACAACCAGATATTAATCGCAATTAAAAACCAAAAATCAAAGAATAAATTTCATCGTCATGGAAAAAATTCATCCAACAACCCAGCCAACTGAAAAGCAACTTCTGAAAGAGATCAGAAGGAGCATGATGATCTGCGACCCGCATGCTGCAATGAATCGCAAATCAACATTCAACATGGAAAAGTTTCGTATGACTGTAATCTCTAAAAAACAGGCCGCATGAAGAAGTCTCCGTTATTTATCCTCGACCTTGCACTGGCATGCGTTGTCGCGCTTAGCGTAGTACTCCTGTTCTCGTGCAACTAAAAAATTGACCAATTGGTTACCCCGGTCCAAACCTGCGAAAAAACCGGGGACTATTTAAGTGTTAAGTGTTAAGTGTTAAGTTTTAAGTTAAGTTCACCGTAAGCGTTAATTTCGTTGCCCCTAACTTGCTGTCATGGGGCAACGAAAACCTACGGTGATTAAAAGTTTCCTCGAAGAGAAAACCCTCTTATACAACAACACTTCTTTTATTGAAACCGATCCGGTTTCTATCCCACATCTCTTTTCAAAGAAAGAAGACATTGAGATTTCAGGTTTCCTTACTGCAACGATCGCCTGGGGACAACGAACTACCATTTTAAAAAATGCCCGAACCCTCATGGATCTTATGGATGATAGTCCACATGAATTCATTACCGGCTTTTCGCAAAAAGACCTGAAACGTTTTCAGCATTTTGTACATAGGACTTTTAATGGAGTTGATTGCATCTGTTTTGTAAAATCACTTCGAAATATTTACCTTCATCATGGCAGTCTTGAAAAAGTTTTTTTAAGGGGAATTGGCAAGACTGACACCGATCTTGGAAATGCGATTACTGAGGCAAGAAAGATTTTCTTTGACCTACACCACCCGAAAAGAAGCGAAAAGCATTTTTCCAATCCCGTTGCGGGATCTGCGGCCAAACGGATCAATATGTACCTAAGGTGGATGATCAGGAAAGACAATTGCGGTGTTGATCTTGGGATCTGGAAATCCATTTCTCCCTCCCTTCTCTCCTGCCCTCTGGATGTTCATTCCGGCCGGGTGGCAAGAAAACTCGGCCTGCTAAAAAGAAAACAGAACGACTGGAAAGCGACGCAGGAACTTACTGCCCAGCTCAGAAAAATGGATCCGATCGATCCCGTGAAATATGATTTTGCATTGTTCGGATTGGGAGTTTTTGAGAAATTTCGCTAACGCATTAGAGATTATCTAATCATTCAGGAAAAATGTCATTAACCAAGAACAATTCCTACCTTCGCGCTTTAGTATGCAATTCGTCTACCCCGGATTCCTTTTCGCCCTCACCGCCCTCTCTATTCCCATTATTATCCATCTTTTTAATTTCCGCAGGTTTCGGAAAATAGCATTCACCAACGTCCGGTTCCTTCAGGAAATAAAACAGGATACGAGGTCGCGGTCACGCCTAAAGCACCTTCTTATACTTATTGCCCGCCTGCTCGCCGTCACTTTCCTCGTGCTTGCATTTGCACAACCAATGATCCCGGCCGAAAAAAAAACAGTAACGGGTGGAACAAAAAATATAGGCATCTACATTGATAATTCATTCAGCATGGATGCTGTTGGAAAAAACGGAAACTTGCTTGAAACGGCAAAAAGAAAAGCGCGCGAGATCGCAAATGCATTTCAACCTGCCGATCATTTTCAATTGCTCACGAATGATTTTGAAGCGCGTCATCAGCGCCTGGTGAACCGAGAAGAATTTTTGCAAATGGTCGATGAAGTTAAATCAAGCTCTTCTTTTAAATTGCTCTCAGAAGTCATCACCCGACAAACAGATGCGCTGAAAAATGCTAAAGAAGGAACAGGCAATATTTCCCTTTATGAAATTTCAGATTTTCAGAAATCGGTGACTGACATTGAAAGGATCGGGAATGACACAACCATACAGGTTAACCTGGTACCATTGACAGCATCGGAAGAAAAAAACATATTCATTGACACGTGCGTTTTGAAAACGCCTTTTGTTCAACTAAATACTCCAAATGAATTAACGATCAGCATAAAAAACATTTCTGATGAAGATGCTGAAAGCGTACCGGTAAAATTATTCATCAACGGCACGCAGCGTTCCCTTACCAGCATTTCTGTTCCCGCAGGATCAACTGCAGAAACCAAACTTTCATTTTCAGTTATCCAGCCGGGATGGCAGCAGGCACAGGTTTCAATCACAGATTATCCGATTACCTTCGATGATGCTTATTATCTTTCATTTGAGGTGAAGGAGCATCTTGGCGTATTGTGCATTAATGAAGCACAGCCATCTCCATATATTGATGCGCTCTTTGGAACAGATCCTTACTTTCAGCTGAAGAACGCTGCTGTAAGTCAGGTTGACTACTCCTCATTTCTGTCGTACAACTTAATTGTTCTCAATAACCTGAACGCAATCTCCTCCGGACTTTCTCAGGAATTAAGAAAATATATATTACAAGGCGGCGCTGCAATGGTCTTTCCTTCCGCGGAAATCAACATGGCCTCCTATCAGGAATTTTCCCGGTTATTCAATGTCAGTTCATACGTACGCCCTGTTGAAACCCCTGAGAAAGTCTCTTTCGTAGAAAAAAAGAATCCGCTTTTTGCAAATGTGTTTGAGAAGAAAAGCAGCATTGAAAACACTGACTATCCTTCCGTAAGCTTTCATTACAGTGCATCTTCAGGTTCACAAGCAGCACAGGAAACGCTCATGAAGCTTCAAAGCGGTGACGCCTTCTTTTCTTCACTTCAGGTAGAAAAAGGAAAACTTTACCTCTGTTATTCACCTCTGGATGAACAGTACACCAATTTTCCAAGACATGCATTATTTGTTCCTTTGATGCTTAAAGCAGCCATGAGCGGTTTCAATTCTTTTCAACAGACGCAAATTGTCGGTGGAAATACTCCGATTGAAATCCCTGCTATGCAGTTATCTGGTGAGAACCTATTGCACCTCACAAACAAAGAAGAAAAATTTGACATCATCCCTGAAACACGGATGATCAATAACAAACCTGTTATTGTTACACATAGTCAGGTGATCAGAGCAGGAAATTATTCACTGACCTCAGACGACAAATTGCGTTCAGTAGTTTCTTTTAACTTCGACAGGCGTGAAAGTGATCTTGGCAGCTATTCAACTGACGAACTAAAAGCACTTGGTGAAAAAGCGGTTAATCAGAAGATAACCATATTTGATGGGAGCAAAGAACTTACACATACGATAGCTGAAGAAAATGAAGGTGTACGACTTTGGAAATACTGCATCTGGATTGCCTTGCTATTTCTCGGATGTGAAGTGTTGTTGATTCGATTCATGTCATCTTCAAAAAAAATACCTGCTAACACTTAAAGCATAAATACCATGAACCTGATTATCCGCCAGTCAAAAATCTGTGATCCGCAATCAGCTTTTCATAATAAGACTTGTGATGTTCTTGTCAGTGACGGGATCATCAAAAAGATCTCAGAAAAAATTTCTGACAAGGCCGATCAGGAAATCGATGGAAAGAATTGCATGCTGGCGCCGGGTTTTTTTGACCTTCATGTAAATTTCCGTGAACCCGGTTTTGAGTATAAGGAAGATATTCAAAGCGGATGCAACGCTGCAGCAGCAGGTGGTTTCACCGGAGTGCTTCAGATGCCATCTACTTTTCCTGTGATCCAGAGCAGGGCCGGCGTTGAACTTGTACGCAATAGAACCGTTGCATTGCCGGTAGACCTGGAAGTAGCAGGAGCGTTGTCTTCAGATTTAGTAGGCAAGGACCTGACTGAAATGTATGACATGCATAAAAGTGGAGCTCTCTGTTTTACTGATGATAAAAAAGCTGTTCAGGATGCCGGGCTCATGATGCGTGCACTGCTCTATACAAAAAATTTCAATGGACTAATCATGAGTTTTCCGAACGACAGGTCCATTTCAGGCAAAGGACAAATGAATGAAGGAGTTGTGAGCACACAATTGGGACTGAAAGGAATCCCGGCTATTGCCGAAGAGCTCATGATTGCACGTGACCTGAAATTATGTGAATACACAGATTCGAAGATCCATTTTTCCACAATCTCTACTTCAGGCGCTGTTGATCTGATCCGCAAAGCAAAAGCGGCCGGTTTGAAAGTTACCTGTGATGTTGCGGCACACCACCTGCTGCTGAATGATTCATGTCTGGAAGAATTTGACAGTCGCTTTAAAGTGAAACCTCCATTGCGTACGGAGTCAGACATTACTGCTCTGAAAAACGGATTAAAAGACGGAACAATTGATGCCATTTGTTCTGACCATTCTCCTGAAGACATTGAAAACAAGCAGAAAGAATTCGATCATGCAGCTTTTGGGGCAGAAGGGCTGGAAACGGCTTTCTCTGCAGCATATACTTCCTTGAAAGACATATTGACCCCTGAACAATTGTTCGAAAAATTTTCTTCAGGACCGAGGAAAATCATTTCACTTCCTTCAATAAGAATCGCCGAAGGCGAAAAGGCAAATTTTACTTTGGTTGATCTTTCGGATCAGTGGACAGTCAGTGAATCTGATATCAGGTCAAAGTCAAAAAACAATCCTTTCATTGGAAAAAAACTCTCGGGAAAAGTAAAAGCAGTGGTCAACAAAGGGCTGTATAATATCAGCTGACCTGTTTTTTTGCCCCGAGCTTTTCAAACATTTTTTCAACGACATAATACGTTGCAGGGCAGTAATCCACGTTCTGAATATGTGTTTCAGGAATAAACTCAGTAAAGTCACGCTTCTGTGTATGCGGAAAGCCGCTGCAGTCCTTGGGGCGAATTGCATAAATGGAACACATGTTGTCCTTACCCAAATGCTGACATGGAGTATATTTGTTCATGATATCCCCTACCTTGTCAATCTTCAGATACTTTTTGAAATAACCATCGTAGGTCATGCCCAGGTGGGTTGCTATTCGTTTCACCTCAGCTTTCTTAAAAGTGGGTGCCATTGTTTTGCAGCAATTGGCGCACTTGAGGCAGTCAATTTCCCTGAAAGCATCACCATTTAATTTCTGTGCCAGTATATCCACGCCACGGATTTTTCTTTTCTCAAGGCCACGAAGAAATTTCTTCAGCATTGTTCTTTGTGTCCTGTTCTTTTTTAATTTTTTCAGAGGTAAATACATATTTTCTTTACTGGTTTAAATTGGGATCAATCTGTAATATCTATTGATCCGTCAGAAATATTAAGTTTTAATCCGATTACAAATCCTGTCTGCGTTTTGCCTTTGCTGTCAAAGCCGAGAACAAAATCCGCGCGAAGTAATCTCAATTTTTCAATACCAAAGGATGTCTCGTAGTAATTTTTTACAAAAGATGTGTTGCTGTAGCTTGCATAAAAATAATGGGCACCGACAATCTCGCTCAGCTTGAGCTTGCGCAAAAAAGGTATTTTGTTCAGAATTAACCCGCCCATGTTGTATTCTCCATGCAACTCGACATAGTCCCGGCTGGTTGCAAAACGATAATAATCCAGCAATGCAAAGTCATTCAGGGAAAAGTCAGAATAAAATGTTTTGTTTCCATTAAAATGATGAAAGTCCATGAACTCCATTTTCTTCGACCGTAAGAAATTTCCATAGGAAATACTATAGTTAATACCTCCGAACAATCCCATCCTAATTTCGTCTTTGACGGTTACATTTACGAGATCATATTCAACATCAGATCCGGCTACAAACGGAATTGCCTTCACATAGCCAAAGGTCAATTCAGGGTACTTTGAAGGATAAACAGATTTATTATAAGGCCGCATGATGTATTTCTGCCGGAATCGAATTCTGGCTGCAACATCAATGGTGAAAGATTGATTGCGTTTGAAATGCAATGAATCAGTTTCAGCATGCAGCGGGTCGTTTGAGAGATAAGAGCGGCCCGGGTTAATCCAGGCAAAGTCAGTCGTATTTGCAAGTGGAATCCGGTCAGCATATTCAGCCCCTGCAACCATTACAAATCCATTTGTTATCTCCATCTTATGTTTTATCCTTCCGAACCTTCGTTCATAAATTTTCAGGTAGTTTTTTTTTGCAAGAAGTGTATAACCTGTATTTACGAGCGGAGCAAAATGTGCGCGGCCATTGAAATCACTAACCTCACTCCCGGCGGCTATCGTATAAACCGATTGGCGAAAAGCATTGTAATAGTTTCTGAAAAGAATATTTCCATTGAAATGGGTGTTTGAAAATCCATAACGCGAATCAGCAATCACGGCAATACTGCCTGGTTTTTCTTTGCTATTTGACTTGACATATCTTCCCAAAAGTGAAATTCCCCAGCCTTCAGCAGTATTGAATTGAATACTCTGTATCAGTGGCGAAATACCTAAGAAAGTATGTTTATATGTATTTTCACGGCCATAACCCTGAAAAAGATACTCTGTAAAAGAGAACTTATTGTTTATCCTGTCGAGGGAGTCCATGTACTGTCTGGTATTGTGATTGACAAAAAGACTGTCCCGTTTTATGTAGTCGCGATTTTCTTCGACGGTCAATGGCACAGGTCTTTCATTGTCCCAATAAACAGTGTCTTTTTTATTTGCATCCTTGTTGATCTTCAACACTTCATTGTCAAAGAAATGTTTTGGAAAATCCGGGTGCACGTTGTAGTCGCTAAATACGCCCAGTATTATTCCCTTGCCCCGAAAGCCAAAGGCACTGAATTCAAAATTGAATTCACAGTTCATGAGCATCCAGGCATTTTTCTCGACAGGGATGTAAGTCTCAGATATCCTTAAAGTATCAATGAACTCAACCTGCTGGTCTTTTGTAATAAAAAGATCGAGCGAATGTATTCTCCATGAATCATCAAGGATATAGATATCCCCGGTGAAAACAGGGTCGTGTTTTCTTTTAGGAATAACTTTTATTTTATTTACTGTTTCGCCGTTCTGAAAAAAAGTTCCCTCAAGCCTATAATCGTAGTAAAGCATGGCTGTAGAAGAAATTGGCGAAACAAGTCCCCGATTTGTCAGGCTTCCGAGATAAATCAGGTTCTGATAAAAGCTGACAAGCATATCAGCCGATTTGTTGAAACTGAAAGAGCGGCTATTACCACTTACCTTCGATGATATCATTTCCTCCTTTACCTTGTCGGGCTTCTGCATCGACAGGTTCGCAACAGATTCACTCAGGTAAAATATTCGTGAAACTGTATCAAGTTGATCTCCAAAATTAACAACCTGCCCAAGAAACTTTTTCGGATGGTCGACCAGTTTTTGTGTTGACTTCACATACGATCTGCATGAATAGGAATCCACTTCATCCAGGTACTTCTTGCGCAACCTGATCGCTTTTCTGATAATGGCATAGGCAGGATCCTCTGAAGATGCATTGATCACCGCTTCTTTCAACTGATAGGTCTCGGTTTCAAGAATTATATTCAATTCCAGGTTTTCATTTTCAACCTTAATTTTTCTTGAAGATAATTTGTAGCCAATACTTCTGAAAACCACTTCATAATCGCCGGTGCCAATTTCAAATGCAAACTGACCTTCAATATTTGCTGTAGTTCCAATAGTAGTCCCCATCAAATACACACTGCAAAAAGGGATGCGATGATTTTGAACGTCTTTGACAGTTCCCGTAACGGTTACAGCGCTTGCAGAAAAGCAGCAAAAGATGATAATTAGCAAAAAGTATCCTGAAATCTTCATAAAAATGAGGGTTCAAAGATACATTCTCCTGGATTCTTCATCGCTTTTAAAAACAACTGAACAAACCTGATTTTTTTCATTTTTTGTAAGAAAAGTTGAACTTTCCTCTTAACAACAATAATAGAAAAAGGTACAAGTACGGACAAGGAGAACTGTGTTCTTCTTCAACCATTTTTAAGACTAACTGATATGGCAGACAAATCGATAAAAGTACTTTGTGTTGAAGACGATGAGCTCGACCGCATGATCATAAAGCGGGCAGTAAAGTCATCGGGAATGAATATTGATTTGTCATTTGCCGAGGACATTGATTCCGGTAAAGAATTAACATCTTCAACAGAATATGACTGTATTTTTCTGGATTATAATTTGCCCGGCGGAAGCGGATTTGAACTCTTGAAATTCATCCGTGCAAATAATAACCAGTCGCCGGTGATCATAGTAACCAGTCAGGGCGACGAGAAGATCGCTGTTGAAGCCATGAAGAATGGCGCCAGCGACTATATCCCGAAGAACTTATTAAGCGCAGAAGGTCTTGCACAAAGTCTTCGTTTCGTTCTGAAAATGAAAGAGTCAGAATATGAGAAGATTAGAATTCAACGGGAACTGCTGGAGACCCAGAAAAGACTTGCAGCTGTTGTTGCAAATTCTCCGATCATATTATTCCTTCTTGATGAACAAGGCAACTTTACACTTTTCGAAGGTAAAGGATTGCATGATACAGGCATTGATACAAAGTTGCAGATCGGAGCTCCGATAGAAAGTATTTCTTCCATCATTCCGATTTCCAGAGATGATTTCAACGACACCATGAAAGGAGTCGAAAAAACTTCTGTGTGCCAGATTGGAGCAAAGTTTTATGAGGTGTTTTACTCTCCGATGAAGGGTGAGGGTGAAACAGTATCAGGCGTGATCGGTGTTGCGTCCGACATCACCATCCATAAGCTTGCTGAGGATGAACTCATGAAAGCCAAACAATATGCGGAAGACACTGCTAAGATGAAAGAACAGTTTCTTGCAAATATGAGCCATGAAATTCGCACGCCGATGAACGGAATCATCGGACTTACGCGGATTCTGCTTGGTACCAGTGTTTCAGATGAACAATTAAAATACCTGAAGAGCATAAAAACGTGCTCCGACAATCTGCTCGTGATCATCAATGACATTTTGGACTTATCTAAAATCGAAGCAGGAAAAATGAACTTCGAAAAAGTAGCATTCAATGTTGAAGAGATCATCACCCACACATTTGAATTGTTTGAACCGAAGGCCAATGAAAAAAGCATTTCACTTTCATATACAATTGATAAAACGATCCCGGCAGCAATACTGGGAGATCCTACCCGACTGAGCCAGATCACAAATAACCTTGTGAGTAATGCCATTAAATTCACAAACAGCGGTGGTGTTTCAGTGGATGTCAAAGTAAGAAGCGACAGAAACGAAAACCTCACAATAGACTTTTAGGTTACTGATACAGGAATTGGTATTCCTGAATCAAGTTTATCCAGCGTATTTGAAAGCTTTACACAAGCAAGCAGTGACACCACAAGAAAGTTCGGTGGTACGGGTCTCGGGCTGACCATTGTTAAAAAACTGATAGAACTGCAGGGAGGCAACATCGGTATCCGAAGCACGGTTGGTAAAGGAACTACCTTCTTCTTCCACCTCACATTTGGCAGAGCTTCTCAGGAAGAAATCGACCGTTCAGCAACCGATGCTGAACTGGACATCGATATGACAAACCTGAACATTCTGATCGCCGAAGACAATTCAATCAACCAGATGATCGTTAAAAAGGTATTTTCAGACTGGGGGGCTAAAATTGAACTTGCTGACAATGGCAAAATATGCGTTGAAAAACTTCAGCAGGGAAAATACGATATTATACTGATGGATATACAGATGCCGGAGATGGATGGGAATGCAGCAGCGAGAATGATCCGCACTGAATTGCCTGAACCCTTCAGAAGCATTCCAATCATGGCCATGACAGCGCATGCAACATCTTCTGAAAAACAGAAATGTTTTGACAGCGGAATGAATGAATATATCAGCAAGCCCTTTGATCCGGGAGAGTTGAAAAGAAAAATCGCCGCACTTACAGGAACGCCGGTGAATGTGAGCAGTCCTTCAGCGAATAAGTCCCATTCAAATGAAAATCCGACTGTAAAAAGCAGCGTTGGCACTAACAACACAGTAACAGCGACAGATATAAAGTCAGAAGGCAGCGCTAAAATAACGTCACCGGCTACAAGTGTTCCTTTTGAACAAGCTGAACAAAAGATTGACTTATCCTATCTCAAGCAAGTTGGTGGTGACAATCCGGCGTTCATCATGCAGATGATAGAAATGTTCCTGCAAAAAACGCCTGTAGCACTTGAAGAAATGAACGAAAAATTTAATCAGCAGAGCTGGGAGGATTTAAAAAATATTGCCCACCGCATAAAACCGTCTTATACTTATGTAGGACTTGGCAACATACATAAAATGCTTGCTGAAATAGAGGATAATAGTTCAACAAAAACGAATCTCGATTCTTTGCCGGATCTCCTCAATAATGTTGAAATGCAATCTCAGATGGCGTTTAAAGCCCTCGAAGCTGAACTTATTAAGCTAAAATAGAATTTTACACAGAAACTACTTTTGCAATGATGCCGGCCCGTTAGCCGGCATTTTTGTTGACCCTCAGCCAATTGAAGTGCCTGCAATCATTTGCACATCTTAATTATTTTCTATTTTTGCCAAGACCAACTAATTTTGGTCCATTACTAAAAACAGATCAGTTTATGTCAGACAGCAATTTTCAGCGGGAAGAAATTTTTGCAAAGAGTGTCCGTGCAGGCAAACGCACTTACTTCTTTGATGTGAAATCAACACGGGCGAATGATTATTACCTCACCATTACTGAAAGCAAACGCAAGTTCGGTGATGACGGCACTCCGGTTTATGAAAAACATAAGATCTTCCTATACCGTGAAGATTTTGAAAAATTCATGGACGGGTTTAATGAATGTACTTCGAAGATCAGTTCACTCGTTGCCGAAAATCCTCCGATTCCATTTGAAGAGCGGAAACCAAAAACTGCCGATGAGGATTCGACTAACCCCGGAACTAAGGAAGGCTCTGCATCCGGATTTACTGATGTTAGTTTTGACGACTTGAAATAGTCAGAATTCCAGCCTTAAAATTCATCGCTCCTTTCACCCGGAAGGAGTTTTTTATTAAACTACACTCTATTTGCCAGTTCAGGAATACGCATTTATAACTCAATGAATTCGTCATCAACAGTCGCTTTTCACACGCTTGGCTGCAAATTAAATTTTGCAGAAAGCTCGACCATTGGCAGGCAGTTGAAAGATGCAGGATTTTCAAAAGTTGACTTTGCTGATGCTGCTGATGTTTATGTGATCAATACATGTTCTGTCACAGAAAATGCCGACCGCGAATGCCGGGCAGTAGTGAGAAAAGCGACGAAGCTTAATCCCGATGCATTCATTGCAGTGATCGGTTGTTATGCCCAGTTAAAACCTGAGGAGATTGCCCAAATGGAAGGCGTTGACCTTGTATTGGGTGCCACTGAAAAGTTTAACCTGCCGGTTTACCTAAAGCAAATTTCTAAAAAAGTAAGGACAGAAATTCATTCCTGTGATGTAGATACTGCCGGCACTTTCATCTCCTCCTACTCTACCGGCGATCGTACGCGTGCATTCCTGAAGGTTCAGGACGGATGCGATTACAGCTGCAGCTATTGCACCATTCCCCTTGCCAGAGGAATAAGCCGGAGCGACACCATTGAAAATGTTGTATTGCAGGCTCACAAAATTGGAACACAGGGAATCAGGGAAATCGTGCTCACCGGCGTGAACATTGGTGATTTCAAAACCGAAAAAGGAGAAAACTTTTTTTCACTGATAAAAAAACTTGATAAAGTTGACGGCATTGACCGGTTCAGGATTTCTTCCATAGAGCCCAACCTCCTGACTGATGAGATCATTGAGTTTGTTGCCGGATCGAATAAATTCGTTCCCCATTTTCACATCCCCCTGCAATCCGGCTCT
>JAPLDB010000114.1 GCA_026391975.1 Bacteroidota bacterium
CGAAATGGAACTCTACTCACCACCGGAGGAGGTTATTAACAAAAAAACAGAGTTATTGACAAAGAAAAAAAGTAGCAAAAAAAGAAATCTTTAGTAGTAATAGTAAATATAAATCTGTCAACCAATTTCAGGCATCTTCAATCATTTACTTTTGACTTTTAACTTATCACCCGTAACCAATTAATAAAAAATAAAATGAAAAAAATTTGGATCCCCATCATGATTATAGCCGTACCGTTGCTCATCGCAGCACTGATCTTCGCAACGATGGGTTTATGGAACTGGCTTGTACCTGTACTTTTTGCAGGACCGGTAATTACCTTCTGGCAAACCGCCGGTTTACTGTTACTCTCGAAAATATTATTCGGCGGCTTCCATGGCAAGCGGTGCGGACCGGGCAACCATATGCGTGACCGCTGGCGCAACCGCTGGGAAGAAAAAATGAAACACATGTCTCCTGAACAGCGTGAAGAACTTCGTAAGAAATGGAAAGCACGCTGTGGAACGGGATGGGGCTACCGAGAGGAAAGCAGCAGTGAAGCTGCAGGTTCCGGAGTAAGTGGGAATGTCTAAAAAATAATTATCAAGGTCTCTGAAATTCAGGGACCTTTTTTTTGTTTCAGGATATTCTCCGATTCGATTGATGTACCATTTTAGCTAGCACCTAATCACTGAGTCGCTTAGTCGCTTAGTCACTTTATCACTTAGTCACCTCATCACCTCATCAACTACTCAAAAATTCGGTTTCAACAAATACTTCGAATAAAAACTATTGATATGCCCGACAGCTTCATCAGCACTATCTGCCAAAAAGAAATAGTTGAGGTCTTTTACGTCTATCATCTTTTCTTCGATGAGTACATTCTCTATCCATGTCATCAAACCGCCCCAGTATTTTTTACCTACCAGCACAATCGGGAACTTACCAATCTTTTTTGTTTGTATAAGTGTTAGCGCTTCGAAAAATTCATCCATTGTACCGAATCCTCCTGGCATTACCACAAAACCCTGTGCATACTTGATGAACATCAGTTTACGGACAAAGAAGTAGTCGAAGGAGATCAGTTTATCGTGATCAATGTATGGATTGTGCGACTGCTCAAAAGGCAACTCAATGTTCAGACCAACTGATTTACCGCCTGCTGTCTTTGCGCCTTTATTGGCCGCCTCCATGATCCCCGGACCGCCGCCTGTAATGATTCCATAGCCTTCTTTCGTCAGTTTAAATGCAATCTCCTCGGTAAGTGAATAAAAGGGATGATCAGGTTTTGTACGTGCCGATCCAAAAATGGAAACGCATGGTCCGATCTTACTTAGTTTGTCAAATCCTTCCACAAACTCCGCCATGATCTTAAAGATCTGCCAGCTGTCTTGTGTCTTGATTTCCTGCCAGTCTTTATCAGCAAAGGCTTTCCGTATTTTCTGCTCGTCAAAATTCATAGTTACTAAGTACTAATTGTTACGAATTTACTAATAACGAATTCGTACTTCGTAAATTCGCAAGCTTTCGTTATTCGTACAAGTCCTAACGGTTAGTTCTTCGTAAGGTTTCTGAAAAGTGGCGAGCTTTCTAACTCTTTCCGTAAAAATTCAGCCGTTATGCTGGTTTTACTCCTAATTATCTCTTTTGGCGTGCCTTCACAAACGATGGTACCGCCTCTTTCTCCTCCCTCTGGACCCAGGTCAATAATGTGATCAGCAACCTTAATAACGTCCATGTTATGCTCAATAACAAGTACGGTATTGCCTTTGTCTGTCAGACGTTTTAAAACATCAAGTAAAATTCTCACATCTTCAAAATGCAAACCTGTAGTGGGTTCATCAAGTATGTAAAAAGTATTGCCTGTGTCTTTCTTGGAAAGTTCTGTTGCCAGTTTCACACGTTGTGCCTCTCCGCCACTCAGTGTTGTGCTCTGTTGCCCGAGAGTGATATAGCCCAATCCAACTTCTTTGATCGTTTTAATCTTATGCAGAATGTGCGGCAGGTTTTCAAAATATACGCATGCATCTTCAATGCTCATATCAAGAACATCACTGATGGATTTTCCCCTGTATCTGATTTCAAGTGTTTCACGGTTGTACCTTTTGCCACGACAGGTTTCACAAAGCACATAAACATCCGGAAGAAAATTCATCTCGATCACGCGCATTCCGCCTCCCTGGCAGGTTTCACAACGGCCGCTTTTTACATTGAATGAAAACCTTCCTGCTTTATATCCTCTTATCGCACTCTCAGGCAATGATGCATAGAGATTCCTGATGTCTGTAAATACGCCTGTGTATGTCGCCGGATTGGATCGTGGAGTTCTGCCTATTGGACTTTGGTCGATCTCAATGACCTTGTCAACATGTTCAACGCCATCTACTGTTGAATAAGGTAGCGGCTTCTGGTGTGAATTATAAAAGTACTGGTTGAGGATAGGGTAGAGGGTCTCGTTGATCAGCGTTGATTTTCCACTGCCTGAAACTCCAGTCACACAGATGAATTTTCCCAATGGGAATTTCACTGATACTTTTTTCAGATTATTTCCGCGTGCGCCCTTTAGATCAATGAATTTTCCATTGCCTTTGCGGATCTGTTTTGGGATGTCAATATTCTTAACTCCATTCAGGTAATCTGTGGTCAGACTGGATTGTGACTTGAGTTCTTCCGGTGTTCCCGACGCAACGATCTCTCCGCCGTGAATGCCTGCTCCCGGACCCAAATCAAGCACATAGTCTGCATGCTGAATTGTCTCTTTGTCATGTTCCACTACGATCACGCTGTTCCCCGCATCACGCAATTCCTGAAGTGACTTGATCAGTCTCACATTGTCTCTTTGATGCAAACCGATACTCGGTTCGTCAAGGATATAAAGTACGCCAACCAATTGCGAGCCGATCTGCGTTGCAAGCCTGATCCGTTGTGATTCACCACCGCTCAGACTTAATGACGGACGGTTCATCGAAAGGTAATCAAGACCTACATCGAGGAGAAATTTTATCCTCTTGCGGATCTCTTTGATTACCTCACCGCCAATCGCCAGCTGCTTTTCTGAAATTCTTTCTTCCAGTTTGATGAACCAGTCATTGAGCTGCTGCACATCCATCATCGCCAATTCTGAAATATTTTTTCCGTCAATCCTAAAAAAGAGCGATTCTTTTTTTAATCGTGAGCCATGGCATTCAGGACAAGTAATAGTCTGCATAAATCGCTGAACCCATTTCTGCATAGAAGTTCCCATGTCTTCTGTATCCTGACTCGTGATGAAGTTGACAATTCCCTGGTACGTCATCAGACTTCTATAACCATCACCATACCCTGTTTCAGAATATACATTCAGCACATCATCACTGCCATAAAGAATGATGTTGAGCGCTTCTTCACTGATTTCTTCTATAGGTTCAGAAAGGGAAAAATTGTGTTTCCTTCCCAGTGCGATCAGTTGTTTAAAGATCCAGTTGTCTTTTTGTGCGCCAAGCGGTGCAATACCTCCCGCCTTGATGCTAACTTTAGGATCCGGTATGATGCTCTTCAGGTCGATCTCTGATACTGTGCCCAGGCCGTTGCAATTTTTACATGCACCATAGGGTGAATTGAATGAAAAAGTATTTGGCTGAGGTTCATCATAACTAATCCCTGAAGTTGGACACATCAGGTGCCTGCTGAAATAGGTTTCCTTGTCTGAATCTCCCTCAAGCAGCATCACCGTGCCTTTTCCTGTCTTCATCGCAAGTGCAAGCGATTCATTGATCCGCTGCCTGCTGTCTTTACTCACCACCGGCTGATCAATGAGCAACTCAATGTCATGTATCTTGTAACGGTCGAGTTGTAGGTTCTTTTTCAATTCAACTATGCGTCCATCGGCACGCACTTTCAGATAGCCTTGTCCGCTCAGCTGTTCAAAAAGCTCGCGGTAATGTCCTTTACGCGCACGAACCAGTGGCGCAAGTATTTTGATTTTCTTGTCTTTGAATTTTTTAAGGATAAGCTCCAGTATTTGATCATCGCTGAGCCGAACCATTTTCTCGCCGGTTGTATAGGAGAATGCTTCAGATGCGCGTGCAAATAATAGCCGGAGAAAATCATAGATCTCGGTAATAGTTCCTACAGTAGATCTTGGATTGAGATTGGTCGTCTTTTGTTCAATGGAGATAACCGGACTCAAACCTGTGATCTTGTCGACGTCAGGCCTTTCCATGCTTCCAAGAAACTGACGTGCATATGCTGAAAAACTCTCCATGTACCGTCTTTGACCTTCAGCGTAGATGGTATCAAAGGCAAGCGATGACTTGCCGCTTCCGCTTAGCCCTGTGATCACCACGAGCTTATTGCGTGGAATGGTAACGTCAATGTTCTTCAGGTTATGAACGCGCGCTCCGAATATCTCCAGCTGCTCTTCAGGGTGTAACTTGTTGTTCTTGACCTTCACGATCTTTTCCCGGATTTTCAATTTCTGCAAAGGTCGTAAAAAGAAAACCTCGAAGTACATCTGCCCACAGGCTTAGTGATTAAGTTTTAGAGCTTGCAATCCCACTTGAAATAAGATCAGGTTATTATTTAGTGATATTGGTTCAAGAGAAGGTTGGCTCCTGGCAGCAAACCTTCTCTTAAACCCGGCATATTTAATTAGCTGCGCTGTCTTTCCGAACGCAGTGAGGAATCTATCTTAAAGCTACAATTCCTTTACGCTTTTGCATATTTCATTGTTAAAACTTCCCAAACTCTTTTTCCTCCTGATTCAAATAATATTCAGTCACAAACGTTACCTATCCCATAAAACTTTCTTTTCTTTGTACAATGCGACAATTACTACGAATTTCATTCGCCTTTTTGCTTCTTCCTTCCCTTGCCTTTTCTCAGGAAGGTGGAAGTGCCATTTATTCTTTTCTGAATATTCCGGCTTCAGCGCGCATTGCAGCTTTGGGTGGAACTTTTATTTCAGTGAAGGACAATGACCTCAATTGTGCATTGCAAAACCCTGCCGCATTAAATCCGCTCATGGACAAATACCTTTCCTTCAGCGGCGTAAGTTATTTCGATGGTGTAAAATTCGGTGATGCTGCTTTCGCCAAAAGTTTCGGTAAGAAAGGAACATTTGATGTGTGGATGCATTACGGAAACTATGGTAGTTTCAAAGAAGCCGATGAAACAGGAATTGTAAGCGGAACTTTTACCGCTGCTGATTATGCGTTGAGTCTGGGATGGGGTTATCAACTGAACAAATTATTTTCTGTAGGAGTAAACCTGAAAGGAATCTACAGCGATTATTATATCATGAACTCCTGGGGACTTGCAGGTGACCTGAGTTTTATGTTGCATGATACTGCCAGCGGCTGGTCAGCAACATTGCTTGCAAGGAATATCGGAGCACAGTTGAAGACTTACGTTCCGGATAACAGAGAGCCCTTACCGCTCGAGGTGGTTGGAGCTGTTTCAAAAAAGTTCGCCCATGTACCCGCACGACTTAATTTAACATGGAGACACATGGAAGTATATGATATCAGCTATATTGATCCGAACGACCAGACCAATTACGATGCATTGACAGGAGAGTATAAACCGGTTAAGTACAATTTCTGGGAAAAAGGAATTCGTCATATCATCGTCGGAACTGAAATACTGCTTTCGAAGAACTTCCACCTTCGTGTTGCTTATAATTTTCAAAGACGGCAGGAGCTTTTGGTTGACTCCCGCCCCCGTACCGTTGGTTTGTCTTTTGGAGTCGGCTTAAAGATCAGCAAGTTTATCATCAGCTACGGTAGAGCAAGCTACCACCTGGCCGGAGCCAGCAATCATTTTTCACTTGCAGTAAATATCGGGGAGTTTGGAAAGAAAAAAAATTGATCTTCTTTACCTAAAGAATCCCTGTGCCTATCTTGAATTAAGCTATGTAAGGTAATTCAATCTGCGAATCTGTGGCAATTGGGTTTTTGTTTTTTGAAGTCCTCATATGTTGCTGCAGGAAATCCTCCTCAAAGACTTTTCACATCCAGCGTCCTGAAAAATTCTTTGTCAAATATTCCGAAGTAAATCCATGCCGGGTACCAGTTGTAATAAGGCCAGATTTTTTTAATGTTTTGTTTTTGTGATTCAAAGGAGCACATAAACCCTTTTTTCTTTTCACCGGCATCGGCTATTGAAACATAAACATCAGGATTTGGCATTCCATCCACTCCATATATTTTTTTGGCTGATCGATAAGCCGGCATATTTCCGACAATATTTTCCGTTTGGGAATGCGGGAAAACGGCCTGATAAATTTTTCTTACAGGGAAGTCTACTGTATCCTTGAACAACCTGCAAACATCATTTACACACCTGCTTACAGCTACATGCTGCGGATGACCATAGCCACCGATAGAATCATCAAGCGTAAAAATGACAGAAGGTTTGTACTTAAAGATTGCATTGGTGATGATATACCTGATAGTATCCAGTTTAAAGTATTCCTGAAAACGATTGTATGGAACAGGCATCCAGGGTTTTGCAACAGTGTCGGAACCATTCACAATATCAACATCAACAAGCTCTAAATTTTTTATTCCGGCAATAGCAGCAGCTTTTTGCAACTCATCTTTCCTTCTTTGATTATCATCACTTTTCCATGAGCCGTAAAAACAAAGTGTTGTCACATCCCATCCCTGTTCTGTCAATCTTGAAACTGTTCCTGCAAAACTGACCGCATCATCATCATGAGCCACTATGATGATTGCTGTTTTATTAATTGCGCTGTCAAGATATTGGTCTTCCTGAAATTCTTCTTTTGGTGTCAGAGAACTCAGGTAGATGATGTGCCCTGCGAATAAGGCAACGATCAGTAAAGGAAAAATTAAAAATTTCTTTTTCAGAGTATGATGGTGTTGGATCTGAATCCGAAGATAGGATGCCTTTTGTTAAGTTGAAGTTAAACGTAATATTTACTTAATCTTATCAGTCAAAACTGAAACCTGATCTGCGCCTTTACTTCAGTCTTTTGAGACCCGTCAATTACATCCAGCCCGCTGCCAACCGTTTGCTGGTTGTCATATGCGGTGCGGCCGACCCTTACCCAGCAATCAATCCCTCGAACAATACTGTAATGCACCAAAAAGTAATACTTGCTTCCCTTATAATAGTAAGATGGGATGGAGTAGGCGTAAAGCACATCGTTTTCATATGCATAGATTCTGGTATCATAAGAATCTGTATCGAAAAGAATATATCGCAGAGAAAATGAGATCTTGCTTTTCATCGGCTTGTAATTGATATCCTGATAAATAATATATCCTTTTTGTACGCCGGTGCTTTTCTTCTCAAGTGTTACATATTCAACGCGATTGGCAAGGGTAATTGATTTAGTAACCTTGTATTTAATATTAAAACGATAATTCGTCTGAACAACATCCTGCAATCCATTGATCACTACTTGGTCGCCGGGAAAATTTTCCGGTTTGTTTTGCTGCTTAATTCTGATGTATGTATCAAAGGTTTTGTTTGGCGTATAATTTAGCTGAGCCAGGTATTCATAGCCCTTGGAAGGCGCATCCACCTGGTATTTCAGCCATGGAAAACTAAATTGATCGTAATATGCATTGAACTGAAAATAACGGATTGGCTTGGCTGATATACCGATCAGTGTACCGGTTTCATTCTGGTCTTTTGAGTTTTCAGAAACGGCATTGCTCATCAGTGCATGATAATCCTTGTCGAAATGTCTGTGTAAAAGGGATATTGCAAAACGAGGATCAAGGGATATCAAAGCGCCACCTAAATATCCAATCGCGCCATTCATGCTTTGTCCTACCTCCCCGAACAAACTTACGTTCCTGTATAAATAACTGATGTCAAATCCGGAATTGAAATTTTTGTCGCCCGAAAAGTCATACTGGTTATATCCAAATGGAATTGGAAATCTGTACAATGAATATTTTGTGGTAAGGGCTGTAATTCCCATTGTCAGGTTTGTTCCTTTGTAACCAAAATGACCGCCAACATGTGATTCTGTCACAGTGTGCCTGTCCCTGTATTCAGATGATGTGCGGTGATATCCTCCCGTTTGAAATGCTGCAATGATGTCTTCTACTGTTAGTGTGTCCGTTCCACTCACTACGTGCCCGTCAATTTTATGCCTGCTGTAAAAAACATCAAGCTGAAATTTTTTAATTCCCAGTGCAATGGCGCCTCCTCTCAGGAATGCATTTTCATCCGAAGAAGTGTATGGTAAAATTCCCCTGGCATTTCTTTTCAGATTCATGATGTCAGTAGATTTTCCGAATGCCAGTCCGCTCCACAATACCACGCCTTGCCCGTATTGCGCCTGGAAGTCTCCCAATGCAATATTGCGGATGATGCCGTTGCCTTTGATGAAAATATGTGCTGAGTAAAAATCAAAACCTGTATGCTGCGGACCTTCAATTATCTTATTCAGTCCTTTCATGTCATTTGTAAGGGAGTCGAAACTGAATTGCTGTGTTCCTTTAAAGAATTCTTCTCCTGCATCTTTCTCAGCTGTAAATCCAATGCTCACCCTGTTGCCTGATGTGAACCTGTACTTTGCATAAATCTTATGCTGACTGCCGGAGTAACTTTTGTTCAGCGCATAAGTTGAATCATTCTGATCTTCATATCCTGCCTGCTTTTCAAGTACCTGCTGATCCCGTATCATCAGGGAGTTCTTTCCTTCAGTAAAAATTTTTCCTAAAGAAATTTTTTCAAAAATTCTGGTATTGTCGACAGTCACAAATGGAAGTATTCGGAAAATCGTTTCCTGATCAAGCTCATCTATCGTCTGAATTTCCTGCAGGGTAAGAAAATCACCATGCCGGGCAATGTGGCTGAATATGGCTTCTACCTGAATGTCACTAAGCAGCAACAGGTCTTTTAGTTCCTCGCGTGTTGTATGATTAAGGTCGATCTTATGTTCCCTGTAATAATTTAATTTGTCAAGCAGGGTATTCGCATCCATATCTTCTCCTGCTTCTTCAGCAATCTTCTCAATCTTCTGCTCAGTAGCATCATCTGCCGCCGGCTCAACAGGCGTTTGCGCACACAATAGCGAAGTCCAAAACAAGAGAATAAAGGTCAAGCTGCTTGCCCTGTGAAAACACAATTTACAAATGTTGATCTTATTTGACATTTCTTATTTTCTCTTGCATTCAATCTGCCAATTATCTAATTCTCTTGCTATTTATTTCGGATGTTTCTTGCCTACTGCCTACTATCTCGCATCTCAATACTCACATCTCACATCTCAATACTCTCTTCTCTCTTCTCATTTCTTCCCAAACTGATACGTCAACGACACCGCCGGACTAAACCCTAACACCTGATGATACGTACTTGCCATATCAAGCATCAGGTTTCCCATTTTCAATCCGAAGCCAAATGAGAATAGCGTAGGATTGGTTGATATTCCTCCCCTGAGGTACAATACTTCTGCTACATGGTATTCAAGCCCTGATTTGAAAACAGCTTTTTGGTCAATGTCTTTTTCTTCTTCAATACTCCAGAATAATTTTTCTGAAAAACGGTAGGATGCGCCAAGTCGGAAAATGGTCGGAATTTTTTCGTCAGCATATTCGGCGAGTTTTGCCCTTGATAGATTATACACATGCAAACCGATGCGGAAATTTTTCAGGGGCTCTGCAAGTAGTCCTGCTTCCACGGCAAATGTGGTATGACTTCCGTAGTTGTCATCATTGATAAAAGTATTAAGGTAATCAAGTTGAACACCGGCTGAAAATTTTTCGCCGAGTTTTTTAGCGAAGGCAATGCCTGCCTTTTTCTCGCTGTACTGACTGTATCCAAAAACATTACCGCTCAAGGCAAATGTTCCGGCTTTGACCGGCAATGCAAATACAAATCCTTTGGTGCTGAGATTGGAAATTGTAAACCGATTGTCGTATGATGCGCCCACACTTATCCTGTCCATCCATGCAAGTGCAGCTTGGTTTTGAAATGCACCCCAGCAATCGTTAATGGTTACCGATGAATTCGCAAGCCCGATAGAGCGCGCACCCGTTGGGTAATTATCCGCAGCGAAAAGCGTAGGTAGCGAAAATAGAATCAGGCAAAATGAAAGTAGTATTCGTCTCATCGGTTTGGGTTGATGAGGTAAATATAGAAATGATATCGGGATTGCGAAAGTTCAAAAATGAATCAATATTAATAGCCGAAATTCCTTAGTATAATTTGCCTATAAAGGATTGACCAATTTAGTAGCATCTTATTCATCGGCGGAAGAAAAAAAAGCCCCCGTCTACCACCAATTCCACTTCCGCCATTTTCACAATACATTGCTTGTCATTCCTCTCTCGGCCCGATACAGAGATTTCTGGATCGGGACGAGAGAGGAATCTGTCAACCCGAACTCTAGCCAAAAAGTTGCCCGACAATCCTGCAGTTCCCACGTCATAAATATTTACAAATCATTCTGTGTCTTTCTCACCAAAACCTCGAAGGTTTCCCGTCCTGAAATTTCGGGATGAGACGAGAGAGGAATCTGTCAACCCGAACTCTAGCCAAAAATTTGCCCGACAATCCTGCAGTTCCCACGTTATAAATATTTACAAATCATTCTGTGTCTTTCTCATCAAAACTTCGAAGGTGTCCCGTCCCGTCACGATCCCGTCCCGAAGTTTCGGGATCGGGACGGGATCGGCATTGGACGAGAGAGGAATCTGTCAACCCGAACTACTGCCGGAAATTTTCCCAACAATCCTGTAGTTCCCACATCACTAACATTTACAAAGGATTCAAAAAAGAATCCGGCCTGGGATTTCCCATGCCGGATTTATTAAATCAGCTCTAAGTATTTTTAATTCAAACTCGGATCTTCCGGAAAGTTAGCAAGCACTGCATACTGACTTCCCATCGTGCGTAGCACCTGTCCCCACAATTCTTCCGGATTTTCTGCAAAAGCAAAGTCCCTTTTTCCTTGTGAGATCAACCAGGTCTTGCCTTTTAATTCATCGTCAAGTTGATTTGGCTCCCATCCACTGTATCCTGCAAAAAATCGAATTTCTTCTTTTTTAACTTGCCCTGTTTCAATCATCAGCTTCAAAGCTTCCAGACTTCCGCCCCAATAAATGCCGGGTAAGATCTTTTTACTTCCTTCAAGTTTTTCACCGATGGTATGAAGAAAATGTATTGTATCAGTTTGCACCGGTCCGCCAAAATAAAGCGGAACTTCAAACGGCGGGAAATCTTCCAGCGCATCATTCAGGTTGAGATCTGTAGGCTTGTTCAGGATAAACCCTACCGTGCCATCTTCACTGTGTTCACCCAAAAGAATCACTGCCCTTTTGAAATAGGAATCAAGCAGGAATGGTTCTGAAACCAGTATTTTCCCTACTCCGGGATCCATATATATTACATTTCTTCTCATAACGCTGTAGCTTAAAATACGATTTTGTTCTTGTGTGTGGTTTGAAAGATTGCCAAGTCTTACACCTGCCAAAACCTTTCATTCCGGTTTTTGTTTTTTGTTCTTAGTTTTACCCCATTAGAAAAACTTACAGAATAGGGCATTATTAAGTTGAACTTCATATTACCGATAGAATGAAAAAAAAGAGCGAAACGATCAGAACCTTAAGAACAGCATTTAATTATGTGCCGCTGGAAGAAAAGAATATCGACAAAAACCCGATAAATCAGTTCAATAAATGGATGCTGGAGGCTATTGATGCGAAAACGGGCGAGCCCAATGCAATGACGCTCGCCACAGTCGATTCCAAAGGCTTTCCTGAGGCAAGGGTGGTCTTGCTCAGAGGGGTTGATAAAAG
The DNA here is from genome assembly GCA_026391975.1 of Bacteroidota bacterium. Classification (GTDB taxonomy): domain Bacteria; phylum Bacteroidota; class Bacteroidia; order AKYH767-A; family 2013-40CM-41-45; genus JAPLDB01. The sequence goes on from JAPLDB010000114.1 coordinate 11,746, forward strand.
CGGTTTTTCCTTCTTTACCAATTATAAAAGCGCCAAGGGGAAGGAATTATCGAAGAAGAAAGCTTGTCTCAACTTCTTCTGGATTGAACTGTCGCGGCAGGTTCGCATAGTTGGAACTGTTAAAAAAGTCTCAACCAAAGATTCGGATGACTATTTCAATTCCCGCCCCAGAGAAAGCCAGATCAGCGCCTGGACGTCTCACCAGAGTGAAGTGATCGCCAGCAGGGATGAGCTGGAAAAAAAATATGCATTAATGGAAAAAAAATTTCAAAATAAAAAAGTCCCACGGCCGTCTTACTGGGGAGGATATGCCATCATGCCGCTTACTATAGAATTCTGGCAAGGCAAGCAAAACCGTTTGCACGACAGAATCCTTTATACAAAACTAAAAACCGGCAAATGGAAAATCGAACGGCTTTCCCCTTAAAATCATTTAATCACTTGATAGCGAAATGGAAGTACCCTTCTAACTTCTAACTTCTGACTTTTAACTTTTGACTTCAGTACTATGCACTCCCGTTTCCTAATTCTCTTCTTCATCCTTCTTGCAATTGATTTTTACGTCTTCCAGGGAGTAAAAGTCCTTGTCCTCCATAAATCAGTTTCAATACAAAGAACAGTGACGATCATTTACTGGTCTGTGGCCATATTGTGCCTCTCATTTCTTCTGCTGGCTAATATTTTCGATTGGCACCAGTGGAATAAATCATTTCGTACTTACTCATTTGCTTTTATTGTTGCAGTGTATTTCTCTAAAATATTTGTTGTTTTATTTTTATTGATTGATGATGTTCTCAGGCTTTTTCGCTGGACAGGAACTTTAATAGGAACTACTTTTTTCAATGCAGAAAAGAGCGTTGCAGGAAATGGGATCAGCAGGTATGAGTTTATTACCAAAATTGGTTTTGTAATTGCTGCCATCCCTTTTGCTTCAATGATATATGGAATGCTTCGCGGACCGAACCGATATGATTTACGGAAAGTTAAAATTTCATCCCCCGACCTCCCTGATAGTTTCCACGGATTGAAAGTTTTGCAGATTTCTGATTTGCACGTGGGGAGTTTCCTTAGCCCTGAACCTTTGGTACATGCAATTGAACTGATTCTTGAGCAAAAACCTGACATAATATTTTTTACAGGAGACCTTGTGAATGACCGTCATGATGAAGCTTTAGAGTACTATGATATCCTTAATAAGATCCAGGCGCCGCTTGGCGTATTCAGCATTCTTGGTAACCATGATTATGGCGACTATTATCAATGGAACAGCGCTTCTGAGAAATCCGAAAACCTCGACAAACTGAAAAGTTTTCACGGCAAACTCGGCTGGAATCTGATGCTGAATGAACATACCTATATTGAAAAAGCCGGAGAAAAGATCGGATTGATTGGTGTTGAGAACTGGAGCGCACGAGGTAACTTCAGCAAGTATGGCGATTTGAAAAAAGCAGTTTACGGTTTTGAACCAAAACCATTCAATATTCTCCTCTCACATGACCCTTCTCACTGGCATGCTGAAGTTACCGGAGAACATTCATATATAGACCTCACACTTTCCGGACATACCCACGGCTTTCAGTTTGGTGTTGAGATCCCGGGATTCAAATGGAGTCCGGTGCAATACATGTATAAAGAGTGGGCTGATTTGTACGCCGAAGGCAAGCAACATTTGTACGTGAACCGCGGACTGGGTTGGATCGGATATCCCGGAAGAGTGGGTATCCTTCCTGAAATCACCGTCTTTGAATTGAACAAAGCTTAAATCAATGATCTCTAAAAATCAGGTTAAACTTATTTCCTCTTTACATCAGAAAAAGTTCCGCAAAGAACACGGACTTTTTATTGCAGAAGGGGAGAAGGTATGCAGAGATTTGGTTGAGTCGGATTGGACGATTCGTTCTGTATTCATGACAGAGGAATTTCGTGAACGAAAATTTTCAGGATGGACGAAGAAAGTCAGTGCAGAAATAGTTACGGAAAAAGAGCTTGAGAAAATTTCTGCTTTAACAACACCACAGCAAATCCTTGTGGTTGGCGAAGTCTCGGACCGGAAGTTTAGCAGCGTATATTTACCCGGCAACCTGACGCTGATGCTTGATGAAATAAAAGATCCCGGAAACCTGGGAACCATCGTACGCATCGCCGACTGGTTTGGAATAGGAACAGTAATCTGCTCCGAAACATGTGCCGATATATTCAATCCCAAAACCGTACAAGCTACCATGGGCTCGCTCTTCCGGGTTAAGGTTTTTTATCAGTCGCTTAAACAAATATTGGAAAAAGCAGACGAAAAAAGTATTTCCGTCTATGGAACATTGCTGAGCGGAGAAAATATTTACAACACAAAGCTTTCCAGCGAAGGAATTATTTTAATTGGAAGCGAATCACATGGTATTAATGAATCTTTAATTCCATTTATCACAACAAAAGTTTCAATTCCTTCTTTTTCCGGGTCATCATCGAAGCAGGCAGACTCTCTGAACGCCGCCATGGCTGCAGCAATCGTCTGCTCCGAATTCCGTAGAAGATAATGGGGTTGGTTGGGATCAATTCCGATGTTTGTTAATCATAAGCTTTGTTGTACGAATAATGAAAAAATCTGAATTTACGAATAGTGAATTTGGATTCAATGACAATTCAATATTCATGGTCTAATATTAGTAAATTCGATATTCGAAATCCCGATAGCTCCCGACATATCGGGACGGGACGTAAGGTTTCGCTATTCGTACTTCGTAAATTCGTATCGATTCGCTTTTCGTACACCAACAATTCGTAATTCGTATTTTCGTAAGAGATTCGTTATTCGATGGGGTCTGCGCGCTGAAATGAAAAAGGTGAAGTACCTTAGTACCCCACCCTTTTCGTAAATCCCCTCTGTTTAATAATTCAAATGTAGGTATATTTTTATTGCGCACAACAATTAAAAATAATATTTAATGTTTAGTCCTACAGATTCTTTACAGAATTATAGAATTCAAATTTCTTACTTGATGCAGGCTTCTGCACAGCGCTCACCGTCCATGGCCGCAGACACAATTCCTCCCGCATATCCTGCGCCTTCTCCGCATGGAAACAATCCCTTCAATTGTGGGTGCTCAAGTGTTTCTTTGTCTCTGGGAATTCTTACGGGAGAGGATGTGCGCGATTCCGTTGCTACAAGTACTGCCTCATTTGTATAAAGCGATTTCATTTTCTTTGAGAATACTTTTAGTGATTCACGCAATGATTCGGCTATTATTTTCGGCAACGTCTGGTCAAGAGAGAAAGATGTTAGCCCCGGTATGTATGAATTCAATGGCAATGTTGAAGAGTTCTTGCGCTCAACAAAATCGATGAGTCGCTGTGCCGGCGCTTTTAGTTTTCCCCCGCCTGATTGATATGATTTTTGTTCCACAGATTCCTGATAAGCAAGTGCATCAAGCGGTGTAGAATGTTCCTGAGCGTAATCAGATTCATTCACACTTACTACCAGACCGGAATTGGCAAAGGGATTGTTACGCCTGGAGGGTGACCAGCCATTCACAACGATCTCATCGGGAGCAGTTGCAGCAGGAGCTATAATCCCACCCGGGCACATGCAAAAAGAATAAACGCCTCTGGTGCCTACCTGATTAACGAGAGAATAGGAAGCAGGAGGGAGGTATTCACCACGCGACTCACAATGGTATTGCAGTGTGTCAATAATATGTTGTGGATGTTCCATTCTGACTCCTAATGCAAATGGTTTTGCCTCAATAAGAATGTTCCTGCGCTGAAGAAGATGAAATATATCGCGTGCTGAATGTCCTGTTGCCAGGATTACCCGTTCCGAAAGGAATTCTGCATCGGAATTGTTTTGTTCAGCGATAATGCCGGAAATTTTATTGTCTTTTAGAATAAAATCCTTCAGGCGTGTTTCAAAATGTATTTCTCCGCCGGCATTGAGAATTGTTGCGCGCATTGATTCAACAACCTTCGGAAGTTTGTTTGTTCCGATGTGTGGATGTGCATCAACCAAAATGCTTTCATCTGAACCATGCATCACCAGTATTTCCAAAATTCTGTTTACATCGCCTCTCTTGCTTGACCGCGTATAAAGTTTGCCATCGCTGTAAGTCCCGGCTCCGCCTTCGCCAAAACAGTAGTTTGAATCGGGATTTACCAAGCCTGATTTGTTTATAGCTGCCAGATCGCGCCTTCTCTTTTGGACATTTTTTCCCCGCTCAATGATAACGGGCTTGAAGCCAAGTTCAATCAGTTTCAATGCTGCGAACATTCCTGCCGGCCCACAACCAATGATCAGCACAGGCGCAGATTTGGAAACATCCTTTTGAAATTGAAATCGTTCGGAATATTTTTCTCTCACCGGAGCATATTCATCCACAAATACTTCTACCGCAAGTCGGATTTTTGGCTGTCTGGAACGTGCATCAATACTGCGTTTTAGAATGTTAATCGAAAAAATACGTTCCTCAGACACGGAAAGCATCGATGCACAAAGCGCTGTCTGCCTTCCCTTATCAGCTGCCTCTTGCGGCAGAAGGACAAGTTCAATCTTCTTTATCATAAAATTCCTTTGACTGAATTCAATCAGTCTTTAAAAGATTCAGTACGAAGATACAAATGGGATTAGATAAAACTAAAATTACAATTAAGTAACCGATCACCGTTCAGATTTTTTAGCCCAGACCTTGATCCATGAATCTGCCAAAACGTTTTTAATTCTTTTTATCTTCGAGTCTGCTCTTCCATCTTTTCAGCTATCCATCAAATCTGCGTCCCGTCCCGATGTGTCGGGAGCTATCGGGACTGCGGCAATATTTTTTTTTATTGATAACCCCGGAATCTCCGGCCCCATCTTTTCCGCCTTCAATCAAATCTGTGAATCTGTGGCAATAAATATTTTCTTTATTAACCCAGAATCTGCGCCTCATCTTTTTAGGCTCATATCAAATCTGCGTCCCGTCCCGATGTGTCGGGAGCTATCGGGACTGCGGCAATGAATTTTGTCTCTATTAATAATCTAAGTTCCTGCACCCTTATCTTTTTAGCCTTCCTTCAAACCTGCGAATCCCGAAAATCCAGTGGCGAGCGAATCCCAGGTATTGAATCACTCAAATGTAAATGAGATCACAAATGCTTTAGAGGACAACCCATTCAAAGGATTTGAAAACCTCCGGCCATCTTGCACAAGTAGATTCGTAAGCCCGTTGTACATCTTTAATTCAGGAGAAAACTTAAAATAGGTCATGTAAAAATCAAACCCTACGCCGATTTCATATCCGTAGTCATGTTTATTAAGTTTCACAATTTCTTTGTCCTTTGCAAGCACCTTCGCCTGTGAAACCATGTCAATGGCATATTTCCATCCTGCAAGAACATACACCCTGTAATTGTCTATCCGTGTGGATTTGAATTTTAGCTCCAGTGGAAATTCCAGATAAGTTGATTCAACCTGTTTTGTGATCGTTTCCCTGCTGAAATTGGAATCTGTATATACCATTGAGTACTCCAGATTCCTTTGTGTAAAAGCAAGTGCCGGAATAAACCTCAGGTCAAAATGCTCACCCAGTTTCAGGTTGGAAATAATACCCAGATTCAACCCGCTGGTTCCGCGGGGAATTATACTGTAAACGGTATCCCTGATACGAAGATCACCAACCGGCTCAACTTTGAACTTGGAAATATTCAAACCCAGTACAAAGCCGAAATGAATTCTGGCTCTGTCATATTTGGGAAGATTCATCACCTGACGCCGCTGACCGGAGACTGTCAATGTAAAAAACAAGAGAATGAAGACTGGAATTAGCCTTTTTTGCACAAAAATCATTATTTTCTTCCGGTATAAACCGTAACAACCCCAAACGTAAGAGAGGTGCTTTTTGTTTCCCTGAATCCGGCCTGTTTCAGGATGTTAAGAAAATCATCTCCTGACGGGAATGCTTCCACAGAATCATGGAGGTACTGATAGGCAGTTTCATTCTTTGAGATCTTCTTTCCCAATACAGGCAATATGCGGGATGAATAGAAACGATAAACTGACTTGATTATTTTGTTTTCAGGATGAGAAAATTCAAGAACGAATGCCATTTTTCCGGGTTTAAGTACCCTGTGAAATTCCTGTAAGCCTTTCAGGAGATTCTCAAAGTTGCGTACACCGAATGCAACCATTACCGCATCAAATTTATCGTTGCTGAAGATCAGATTTTCCGAATCTCCTTCAAACAGTTCGATTTTCTCCGTTAACTTTTTGGCTTTTATTTTTGCCCTGCCAATTGCAAGCATATCCTCTGAAATATCAACACCGAAAATTTTATCCGGATTTAATTTTACAGCTGATAGTGCAAGTGCTCCCGTACCTGTAGCAACATCGAGAATCAGCTTAGGATTTTCCTTTTTCATTATACTGATGGTTCTCCATCGCCAGTAATGATCCACGCCGAGTGATAGAAGGTGGTTCAGGAAATCATACCGCCGGGCAATGTTGTTAAACATGCCTGCAACCTGATCTTTTTTGCTCAGGGAAGAATTTTTTACCGGAGTAACACTCATCAGAGGAGTTTGGCTGCTTTCAGCTCTTTGATAAACTGTGATTTCTCAATCGAAACAACGCCAACCTTTTCGCAAACAATTCCGCCTGCAAAGTTGGAGAGGGTTGCTGCAGTTACAGGGGACGCACCACAAGCAAGACACAATGCTGCAACGCTGATAACAGTATCACCGGCTCCGGATACATCAGCAATATTCCTGATGTGAGCGGGAAGATATTGAGACTCTTTCTTATTGTAAACATAAGCTCCTTTTTCACTCAGCGTTACGAGTACAGTTTCTATATCATTTTCTTCAGCAAGTTCTTTGATAACCCTGCTGATTTCATTGATGTTCCCTTTGTCAAGATCGATCTTCATTCCCTCACGAAGTTCTTTCATGTTCGGCTTCAGCAAAGCAATGTGCTTGTAGTTATTGAAATTTTTCTTCTTCGGATCAACAGCAACAGGAATGCTTCTATCCTTTGCGAGTTTAACAACCTCTGCGATCAGGAATTTACCGATTACTCCTTTGTCATAATCTTCAAAGATGATGACGTCAATTTTATTGCTGTTCAAAAGGGAGGTGATCCTTTCAAGCAAGAGTTTTCTGTCCTGCTGATTAATCTCTTCCTCAGTTTCTTCATCAACTCTCAGCATCTGGTGATTGTTACCGATCACACGCGTCTTCACTGTTGTAGTGCGGGAAGAGCTTTGCAAAATCCCGTCAGTAGTCATGCTCTGTTTTTGCATGAGGTCAGTAAATGTCTTGCCATCACTATCTGTTCCGATTACAGAACAGAGAATCGGAGTAGCGCCAAGCGCCTGTATGTTGATTGCTACATTGGCGGCGCCTCCCAAACGGTTTTCTTTTTTGCTGATGGCAACAATTGGAACCGGAGCTTCAGGAGAAATACGGTGAACCTTTCCCCACAAATAGGCATCGATCATCACATCACCAATAATGAGGACCTTCAGCTTTGTGAAAGCGTTGATTAATTCTTCTGTCGATTGAAATTTCTTTGCCACAATATATGCTTAGCCAAGCCGGCCAAGCGCTTCTTTAATTCTTTTGATCGCCTCGATCAGTTTATCGTCACTCGCCGCATACGAAAGCCTGAAATAATCAGGTGCGCCAAATGCCTCTCCTGTCACCACACTCACGTGACCATGATGAAGAAGGTACATACAAAGATCAGTTGAATTTTTAATGACTGCCCCTTCAAACGACTTCCCGTAATATGAACTGCAATTCGGAAAAACATAGAATGCGCCTTTAGGTTCATTCGTTTTTAATCCCGGAATTTCTTTTATAAGCTTATAAACAAGATCACGCCTTCTTCTGAAAGCCGCCTGCATTTCAAGGGTTGGCCTGTTGTCAGTGCTGAGTGCGGCAATCGCTGCTTTTTGGGAAATGGACGACGTTCCGGAAGTAAATTGTCCTTGCATCTTATCGCATGCAGCAGCAATCCATTTTGCTGCACCGATGTAGCCTATCCGCCATCCTGTCATTGCATATCCCTTTGAACATCCATTAACGATAATGACCCTGTCTTTCACGTTTTCAAATTCCGCAATGCTGCAGTGCTTATCAAGAAAATTGATATGCTCGTAGATCTCATCTGAAAGAATGTAAACCTGAGGATGTTTTGCCAGTACATCTGCAAGTGCTTTCAACTCCTCACGGGTATATACTGAACCGGTAGGATTGCAGGGAGAAGAGAAGACGAACATTTTTGTCTTCGGAGTGATTGCTTTTTCCAGTTGAGCAGGGGAGATCTTAAAATCACTTTCAAACGTGGTCACTGGCGCCACTGATTTGCCTTCCGCAAGTTTGACGATCTCAATATAGCTAACCCAGTAGGGCAGGGGTATTATAACTTCATCTCCCGGATTGATTAAACTGAGTACAACATTGGCAATAGCCTGCTTCGCTCCTGTCGAAACCACGATCTGCTCCGGCGAATAATCAAGATTATTTTCCCGTTTGAATTTATCTGAAATGGCTTTCCGCAATTCCGGATATCCTGCTATCGGTGTATAGTGGGTAAAACCATCGTCTATGGCCTTTTTTGCTGCATTGCGGATGTGTTCTGGCGTTACAAAATCCGGTTCGCCTAAACTCAGGTTGATCACATCAACGCCTTTGGCTGAAAGCTCACGGCTCAGTTTCGACATGCCGATGGTCTGGCTTTCTTCCAGGAAATTGATACGATCACTAAGGTGGTTATTGCTCATAAAAAAAATAAGGCGCAAACGTACGTGATTCCCTCCGATTGGCAAAAGGCCGGGACGGTAGTTATCAGGCTCCATTTAACAATAACCATCGTCCTTTCTTTATTATTTTTTACCTTTACTTCAAATTCTATAGTGTTATGAAAAAATATTTTATCGCTTTTATTTTATGCTTGTTTTCTTTTTCTGCAGCTTTTTCTCAAAAAAACATTTCACGACTTGGTGCATTTTATGCCAATGGTCAGTCCCTTGCCGGATGCTGGCATTATGTTGATTCTATAGGTCACGAGTATGCCGTCATTGGTGCGGTAAATGGTATCATGATCCTTGATATCACAAACCCTGCTGCGCCGGTATTCCTTTTTCAATTGCCCGGACTTAATAGTTTATGGCATGAGGTAAAAGTATCAGGTGATTATGCCTATGCCGTTTCTGAGGCACAGGATCCTGACACCTTAAAGGATGGAATGCAGATCATTGACCTGAGATTTCTCCCGAACAGTGCTCCGAATTATTTCTGGCATAGCGATGGCATCATGACAGACAAGCTGCGACAAGCGCATTCAATAACTGTTGATGAAAAATATATTTATATCAATGGCCACTCTGTACCAAATCATGGCCATGGTGTTTTTATCCTTGACAAATCTGATCCCTGGAATCCTGTCTATGTAGGCGCAGAATCAAATCGCTATTGCCACGATAGTTATGTTAGGGGAGATACATTATGGACCAGCGATATTCAGGATGGATTGTTTTCTGTGTATGACATTACAAGTCGCGCAAATCCTGTTTTGCTGGCAACTCAACAAACGCCGGCACAGTTTAACCACAATGCCTGGCTCAGCGACGACGGCAATTATCTTTTCACGGCTGATGAAAGAAGCGGTTCTCCCATTGGTTCTTTTGATGTGAGTGACCTTAGCAATATCACACTTGTGGATGCATATTATACGATCAATATGCAGCCGGCTGAAGCACACAATGTGCGTGTACTGAATGATTTTATAATCAATGCAAGCTATGGAAGCCAGCTTACAATCGTTGATGCGGCACGCCCGGATAACCTCATAGAAGTTGGAAATTATCCAACAGGCACCGGACTTTGTTGGGATGCCGATCCATATTTACCTTCCGGCTTGATCATCGCAACCGATACATGGACGGATTCTGCTTATTTTCTTCAGCCAACATACATCCGCGCTTGTTACCTCGAAGGAATAGTAACAGATAGCATTACAGGAAATACAATCAATGATGCAAAAGTGGATATTGTTTCTGTTGGGTTGCGCGACAGTACCAATCTTTCAGGACAATACAAGACCGGCTATGCTGATTCCGGATTGTATATGGTTGCATTTTCAAAAGCAGGGTACCGGACTAAAACCCTTCCTGCTCAATTGAATAATGGTGTATTAACTCTGCTGAATGCACAGCTTGTTGATAGTGCTTATAACGGAGTGGGGGAGGTTGAAAAGGAAGATCTCGTAAGGATTGAAAATAGTCCTTCCGCTAGCCAGCTTACGATTTCAATATCATCTTCTTTGATCAGGAAAAATGCTTCACTGCGTTTGACCATCAATGACATTTCCGGAAAAATTATTTTTGATGAAAAAAACATCAATTCTCAGAGAATAATATTCCAGAGAAAAGATTTAGCAGCAGGAGTATATTTTTTCACCCTGATGAATGGTAATGAAATAGCTGGAAAAGGTAAACTGATTTTTCAATAGCAGACTGTCAGTTCATTTCTGCGTAAACTTTATCAATCGATTCTGCCAGTTTTCTGTCTTTGTCAGTAACGATGCCTCCTGCATCATGGGAGGATAATGAAATGGAAACCTTGTTCCATACATTCGTCCATTCAGGATGATGATTCATTTTCTCTGCAATGAATGCAACCCGCGTCATGAACGCGAAAGCACGAACGAAATCTTTAAATTCAAATACCCTCTGAAGCTTATTGTCTTTTTCTTCCCACATTTCTTTTTAATGAAGTGTTTATTGCAGAATTTGTAACAATACTCAGTTCAAATTAATTCAATAATGTTTCTCCTAAAATGTACCAATCGATCCTATATGCTCAATTGAAACACACCGACTGATTCAACCTAATCATCTAATCACCTCATCACCTAGTCACCTAATCACCTCATCACCTAGTCACCTAATCACCTCATCAACCTCTCTACTCAATGTACTCCCTTCGCCGCCAGATACCTCTCCGCATCAATCGCTGCCATACATCCCGTTCCTGCTGCAGTAATCGCTTGTCTGTAAATATGATCCGCCACGTCTCCGGCAGCAAATACGCCCTCTACATTAGTGCGCGTTGAACCGGGAATTACTTTTAAGTAACCGTTTGCATCCATGTCCAGTTTGCCGGCAAATATTTCTGTATTGGGTTTGTGGCCGATGGCAATGAAAAATCCTGTTACATCAATTTTACTTTCTTCTCCTGTCTTCAAATTTTTCAAACGGGCTCCGTTTACCGTTTTTTCTCCAAGGATTTCAACGGTTTCTGAATTGAAGATCCGCTCAATGTTAGGGGTGTTTTCTACCCGGTGAACCATGGCCTTACTCGCACGCATTTCATCTCTGCGGATGATCATGTAAACTTTTTTACAAAGTTTGGAGAGGTAGGTCGCCTCCTCAGCAGCAGTATCTCCAGCACCTACTACGGCCACTTCCTGACCCCTGAAAAAATAACCGTCACAGGTCGCACATGCGGAAACACCAAATCCATTTAAACGCTGTTCTGATTCTATCCCAAGCCATTTTGCCGACGCTCCGGTGGCAACGATTACGGCATCAGCCATTATGATCTTGGTTTCATCAACGGTGATCTTATACGGCGGACCGGAAGAAAAATCTACAGCAGTCACATAAGCAAAACGAATGTCCGTACCAAAACGCTCTGCCTGGGCTTTGAAATCTTCCATCATTTCCGGACCCATGGTTCCTTTAGCATACCCCGGATAATTTTCAACCTCTGTGGTTATCGTTAATTGTCCGCCCGGTTGCAGACCGGTAAGTATAACCGGCTTTAAGTCAGCGCGTGCAGCATATATGGCGGCCGTATATCCGGCAGGGCCGGAGCCAATGATCAGGCATTTTATTCTTTCGGGTTCAGATGACATTGCGTAAAATAGATATTAGGTGTTATTGAGCGGACTTAAGTTTGATGAGAGGGAATCGAATAACAAGCATTCGTCAAAACAGTTTTGGAATGTGTGCAAAAGTAAAATCTCCTTTGAAATTACATTGAAAAACTAAAAGTGATTATCAACAAAAAAAAATCTGCGGGACTTTTGGCACCGCAGATTCTCAAGGAAAAGTTATTTATTAATCTTATTGGATCCTCATAGGACGCTCACCCTTCGGACGGGCTGCCTTATTAAAAGCATTGCCATCCTTGTCGAAAATAGGACCTGAAACCATTTCGCCGGCTTCATGATCTGCTTCAAAATGAACAGCTCCTGTCTCATCAATGAACTTGTAAAATACTACGAAAGTGGCATTGTCATACCATTGATCAATTTGTGAAATAGCATTGGCTGGCAAATCGCTCTTTTCAACTTCAAATAATGAATTTGTCCAGTTATTTTTTTCATCGATCGTGATCCAGCGGTTCTTGCCGTTCTCAGCATAGTGAGCAATGAATCTGCCTGTTTCATCTTTTGACCAGTCTACATTAGCAGCGTTAGGATACATTGTTTTGAATTTTGACATCGATGCTTTTGACACCTTTATCTTTTCAGCAACCGGCTGCTGCGCAACAACGGTTACAGAAATAAATAATGCAATGAGGGTAATGATTTTTTTCATCTTAAATTTTTTGAATGTGGTTAGATGATAATAGCGTTTCAAATGTAGCGGTTTTTCTTCAATCTAACTCAACTTTTGGCGAAAGGTTACCAATGATGGGTGAATCAACGCGCAACGATGGTGTCGTAGCTTACCCCATACCCTCCAAACACGCCCAGCCCCCCATCAATATTCCCGAAAATAGGGGATGGATTTGAAAATGGATTGCCATTGCTTTGTATTTGGTTCTCTGCATCCCGCCAGAAATTGAAGTTCGCCTGATCATAAGTGCAGAATTTAACAACGATGGTATCTCCTTTCTTAAAATAGCCCCTTTCTTCACTGAAGCCGTCATCTTCCTTAGTTGAATTGTTTAGCTGCCCGCGGTTATACCCGAAGTCGAAACTCTTGCCGTTAATAAACCGATCCTCAAATGTGGAACCCAAAGGAGCTATAAAATCAAAGTCTTTCTGCTCACCGATATTGTCTCCATACGTGTAACGATTGATCCTCTTTGCAAACCACCTGTAATAGTTCCCGATGGTATCCGGGTCTGTCAGGTGTGCCCATGCAAATCCAAGTGTGTCTTTATTTCCATCCGGCTTCCACCATACGCTGTCAAGGGCAATCGCATGTGGCAGATATGTGCTCGCTGTTGCTTTCATGCCATCTGCCTCTATGCGCAAAGAATAGGATCTTCCGGCAACACCTCTCATGTTCAGAGAATAATATACATGGAAAAATCCGTTTTCAAATTCATCCATCGTGTCTGTTGTAAAGCCATCGGAAATTATCACCGTTGCACCCCTTACTACATATGCCTGAACTGCTGCTGAATCAAGTTCGTCAAAAAACGGAGAACTCTTTGTCAGAAATATATACGGAAACGTGTCCTGGTATATATATCCCTCTACCACAAGCTGCTGCTCAACATCCGGCAGGTCAACGGTAATGTTTTTCTCACAGGAACTTAAAAGAAGTAGCCCGGTAAGAATGCAAAAAATTGGCGCAATCACTTTTATTTTCAGCATCTATTATTTTTTATCTCAATACTCAATACTCAATACTCA